>JBAPTX010000079.1:0-4847 GCA_049282375.1 Calditrichia bacterium | reverse complement strand
ACAGTTACCGGCCCGAAATTATCGCGGCTGCCCAGACCTTCCTGGAATGTTTGAAAACTGCCGTATCCATAACGGCTGTAAACGTAAGGATCAACATATTTCAATCCCGGCGGATCTGTAAAACGCTCTCCCGAGACATACAGCTCTTTATTGCGCACTTCCACTTTCATACCTTCGGTTGCCACGCACCGTTTTATATAGTCCAAATGCGGATCCAGCGGATAGCGGAAAACTACGATGTCCCCTTTTTTGGGTTTGGCAACTGCCGGAAACCGCAAAGAGGGCACATCGAAACCAAGGCGGGTAAAGGGAATCCCTATCCAGTGCGGGGTTTGAGCGCCGTAATAAAATTTATTGACCAGCAGAAAATCGCCGACCAGCAAGGTATCTTCCATGGAAGGTGTGGGAATTTTATAGGCGGCAATTACAAATTGCCTGAGAATTAAAGCGGCGGCAATTGCCACCAAAATGGCCTGAACGGATTCCATTCGCCTGCTTTTTACTTTCAAAAGTTTCCTCCTTTGCTCATCTTGAAAATTACTATCTTAACCGGTCTTCTATTTACATTGTTTCAGGTGAAAAAATTTTCACCTGCTAATCTGTGGAGAGCACAGCCAGAAAAGCTTCCTGCGGAATTTCCACCCGGCCAACCTGTTTCATCCTTTTTTTACCTTCCTTCTGCTTTTCCAGCAGCTTCCGCTTACGGGTCACATCGCCGCCATAGCATTTTGCCAGCACATTTTTGCGAAGCGGCTTTACGGTTTCCCGCGCGATAATTTTACTGCCGATACTTGCCTGAATAATGACTTCGAACATTTGACGGGGAATGAGTTTGCGGAGCTTTGTGCACAGTGCTTTCCCGTTTTCGAAGGCTTTATCTTTATGAACAATCATGGACAGGGCATCCAGCGGTTCACCGTTAATCAGCACATCCAGTTTAACAAGGCTGGTTTGCCGGCTGCCGATAAAATCATAATCAAGCGAAGCATAGCCCCGCGAGACTGACTTCAATTTATCAAAAAAATCAAAAATGACCTCCGACAGCGGAAACTCATAATGAATATCGGCACGGGAGGGATCGATATAAGTGGTATTTTTCAGGATGCCCCGGCGCTCCATGGCAAGCTTCATCACATTCCCGATGTAATCGGGCGGAGTTACGATCTGGGCACGGATATACGGTTCTTCAATGCTGGCAATATGCCCGGGGTCCGGCATTTTGGTGGGATTATCTATCTGCCGCGTTTTCCCGTCGGTGGTGGTAACAGTATAAACCACATTGGGAGTTGTCACAATGATGTTTTGCCCGAATTCCCTTTCCAGCCGTTCCTGCACAATCTCCATATGAAGCAATCCCAGAAATCCCACCCGGAATCCAAAACCGAGGGCAGTGGACGTTTCCGGTTCATACTGAAGTGCGGAATCGTTTAGGACCAGCCGCTCCAGCGCGCTGCGCAAATCTTCAAAATCCTGGCTGATCACCGGGTAAACACCGCTGAACACCATCGGTTTAACCGCACGATAGCCGGGCAGGGGTTTATCTGCCCCATTTTTTTGGTGGGTGATGGTATCGCCGACCCGGATATCCCGTACATCTTTAGCGGCGCACATCAGGTACCCCACTTCGCCGCTGGACAGGATATCTTTAGGTACCCTTTTCAGACGCAGCGTTCCCAGCTCTTCCACTTCAAATTCCTGTTTGGTGGCGAAAAAGCGGATTTTATCGCCGGTTTTCACTTCACCCTGAAAGACCCGGATAGCGGCCACAACTCCCCGGTAATTATCGAAACTGGAATCAAATATCAGCGCCTGAAATGGTGACTCGCTGTTGCCTTTGGGCGGCGGAATACGGTGGATCAGCGCGTCTAAAATTTGCTCAATGCCCTCTCCGGTTTTAGCACTGGTTAAAATGATTTCCGACTCATCGCAGCCAATCAGTTCCATAATCTGATGTTTGACGCTTTCCACCTGCGCACTGGGCAGGTCAATTTTATTAATTACAGGAATAATTACCAGATCATTCTCAAGGGCATGGTATAAATTGCTGATGGTTTGCGCTTCAACACCCTGCGCTGCATCCACCAGCAGCAATGCCCCTTCGCCCGCAGCCAGACTGCGGGAAACTTCGTAGGAAAAGTCCACATGTCCGGGGGTGTCGATCAGGTTAAAAACGTACTGCTGACCATCGGTATGTTTATAATCCATCCGGATGAAATGGGCTTTAATAGTAATCCCCCGCTCCCGCTCCAGATCCATATCATCCAGCACCTGGGCGCGAAGTTCACGGGAATCCAGCGTATGGGTAAACTCCAGCAGGCGATCCGCCAAAGTGGATTTGCCATGATCTATGTGGGCGATAATACAAAAATTCCGAATATTCTTTATGTTCATGTATGATTTTGTCCTCTTAAAAGCTGGAAAATTTACGGTAAGATCGGGCTTATGTCAAACCCTACCGGAAATGCGCCTTCCGAAAAAAAACCGGCCTTAAAATTCTTTGGCCGGTTTTGAAGAAATTTATATTTTCGTATCTGTTAATAAAAAAACGCTTCGATTTATTTGTTACGCAAATCCGCTCAGGGATTTTTTCAATTCGCTATAAAAATGATTTCAGAGCCTGGAATGAATAAATTGTAAAAAACCCTGTCATTCAATAATCAAGAAGCTTTGCGCCTTTTGGAAAGAAAAAACCAAAAGTAACTTAATGCCGGATCAGTCTGCCCGAAATGCGGTCGGTACTGACTCCGCCGCTGCCGGCATCATCAATTATAACATCGCCCATCACTTCATCAATTACAATATCGCCGGAGCCATCGTCAATCCGGACGTTACCTTCCACGCGGTTGATAACCAGCGATCCGGAGCCGTCATCCACCGCCACATTACCTTTGATGTCTTTCAGAACAATCTGACCGGAGCCATCATCGATATTTACATCCCCCTGAATATTCCGGATTTCCAAATCTCCGGAACCATCGTCTATTGTGATGTCATTCAGAATACGGCTGATTTCGGCATCACCGGAGCCGTCATCAATTTCCAGCTTCAGTTCCGGAGGAACGCTGACGGTCAGATTGACCTGCAGAGAGGCATTCCTGTCAAACAGGCGTGAAACGGAAAACCCTTTGTCTTTGCGATGGCTCTGCAGAACCGCCTGGTCATCTTCTTTCTGCAGAGTCAATTCCAGATAATCTTCTACCATTTTGCGGGCTTTATCTCCATCCGTATTATTCACTACAATTTCTGCCTGAACCCGGATTTCTTCCAGGCCGGCCTGCCCTTCCACATCAAGAGTGCCGGCGCCGCAATCAATTACAAGAACACTCAGATTTCCCGCATCCAACCGCAAACTGCGGGTTTCCGAATAATCCGCCGCCTGCAAATTGAGAACAAACAATCCCGCCATCAAAATAATCATTGATTTCATCATTAAACTCCTTTTCATTTTGAGTACTTAGCACCAAAATACCGCAATTATTTCATCCATACGTTAAGTGGGTACATAAAGTTGGCCTTGGGATAATTTTACGGGTTCAGCACACTCAGCCAAATGATGGCTATTGCCCATTTTTTAGCTCAGCGCCAGAAAATCTGGGTCACATAAAACACCCGGTTCCCGTTACGGGCGGCGCCGATTCCGGTCAAAACAAAATCCCCTTCCAAAATCCGGCGGTGGCCGGGGCTGGCCAGCCAGCCCTCCAGCACACAACGGGCAATATCATCCGGTCCCTGGCAAAAAGCCACATTTTCTCCAGCAGAATTAAGCGGCAGAAAATCGGCAATACGGCTGCGCCGCTGTTCAAAATGATCATGTCCCAACGGCCGTTTCCGGGCTGCCATTTCCCTGCTGTGCCGCCGGGCTTCCCGGGCAATATGATCGTTCCACTTCAATTCCGGAAGGCCGGTGCTGCGCCGGTGGGCATTCACCTGATTATAAATTTCCTGCTCCAGTTCTTCCAGAGAATCCTGATAGATTTTCTGCTGCTGTCCCGGGGAATCGAAACAGCCGGTAAAAAATATCGGGATTATGATGAGCAGGAAGTATTTCATTTGAATAATGGGCGATTAAAGAGATACCGCAGTTAGCGGAGAATAAAAGAAAACGCAGCGCCACCGGGATATTCATCAGGTGCAGCAATGAAGCCCTTTCAGATAATTCCCTTCGGGGAAAGAAAGGGCCACCGGATGATCCGGCGCCTGGTGCAGCCAGCGGGCAATTTTCACCTGTTTACCGGCATCCAGTGCAGCATCAGCCACAATCTTCTGAAACAAGCCGGCATCAACGGCGCCCGAACATGAGAAGGTAAATAAATGACCTCCGGGTTTTAACAACCTGAAAGCCAGCAGATTCAGATCTTTATAGCCCCGGGCGGCTTTCCGGACAGCCTGCTGTGAGGCTGCAAATTTTGGCGGATCCAGCACAACCACATCAAATAAGTTATCATGATCGCGGAAGCGGCGCATTTCAGTAAAAACATCTGCCTGAATATATTCCGTTCGGGAATCATCCAGTCCATTTAAGGCTGCATTTTTACGGGCCAGTTCCAGCGCTTCCCCCGAACTGTCAATATTTACCACCCCGGCCGCTCCATTCTTCAAAGCCCACAACCCGAAAGCACCGGAATAGGCAAAGCAATTCAGAACCTGTTTCCCCCGGCAAAATTGTGAAAATAAATAGCGGTTGCGGCGCTGATCCAGATAGAATCCTGTTTTATGTCCCCTTAACGGATCTACCAGAAAGCGCAACGGGCCTTCCTGGATTTCCAGCAGTTCAGGCGGGGGATCGCCCCACAAAACACCGGTGGTTAATTTTAATTTTTCTTTCCGGCGGACGGAAACATCGGAAC
>JBAPTX010000078.1:0-10950 GCA_049282375.1 Calditrichia bacterium | reverse complement strand
CGCATGCACGCCGGCGAGTAATCCGACGGTGGGCCCGAATCCGGCAACACCGGAGAATGCCAGCTCCAGTCCACACATAATGGCACTGACTTCCACCGCCAGCCATGCACTTAAAAAAATGTTGATGTTGCGGGCCGTCTCACCCCATTTGCGTCGCTCAATAACCATCTGTATTCCGCTGTAAAAAATGTACCCGCTACCCACCCCCATAATAGCCATATTCAGAACATTGGCGCCCAGAGCGGCAAGACCGCCGTCCTGAAAGAGCAGCATCTGCACCATGATGACAAGGGTCAGCACAAACATTCCGGCGGCCGGTCCCAACAGCAGGGCAGCGAGCAGTCCCCCGAGCAGGTGGCCGGAAGCTCCTACAGCAATGGGAACATTGATCATCTGCGCCACAAAAAGAAAAGCAGCCATAACAGCGATTTTAGGAATGGCCTGCTGATAAAATTGTTGTTTGATTTTACGCCACAGCAGGGTAACGGCGCCGGCTGACAGAACCCCGGTACTTGCCATTACTGCAGGACTTAATATTCCGTCTGGGATGTGCATGAAATGATTACTCCAGATTTTTCCCGGTGCTGGTCAGGTTTAAAGAACCATGCAGCACTCCTTTAAGTGAAATAATCTGATTTGCCAAATTTTTAACATCATTGCCAATCCCGCGAATCAGAATTACTTCGAGGCAGTTGTGGTGATCTAAATGGATGTGCAGGGCGGTTAAAACCAGGTGATGATGCTGATGTTGAATGGCGGTAAGTTCTTTGGAAAAGGTACGTTGATGATGATTATAAATAATGCTCAGGATACCCAGCACTTCCCGGTTCCCAGTTATTTCTTCCTGCACCAGCTCTCTGCGGATCAGGTCCCTTATGGCTTCGGAACGGTTGGGATAATTCCGGCTTCGGATCAGGTCATCAAAGCGGCGGCTGAGTTCAGAGGGAAGGGAAACACCAAAACGGGTAAGGGGCATAGGCAGCTCCTGGTAATACGATTTGATAAATAGTAACACAGGTGTTTTGGAAAAACAAGGGAAAGATGTATTTGAAGGGTCAGGAAATAGAAGCATTCAGCACTGAAGAATTAAATACCGGATGCCGGTAAAATAGTTTAGCCGGTTTATTCCGGACTAATCATTATTTTACAAAATCAGTTTCCCAGATATATTTTTAACTGATCGCCCGGTTTGATCATATTGCTGCGGCGGTTATTCCAGCGTTTGATATCCCTGATACTCACATTATAACGATTGGCGATTTCCCAAAGCGTATCACCGGAACGGACGGTGTATTTGATTGAACTGCCGGAGTTGCTGCTTGAATTCGTCTGGCGGGGCTGGTTGGCAGCCAGCGCAGATGAGTTGGGAGGCAGCCAGACATTCAGCTTCTGCCCCGGTTTGATAATCCGGGTGTAGCGCCCCAATCCGTTCCATTTCCGGATCTGAGTAATGGTGACGCCATAATGAGTGGCAATGGACCAGAGGGATTCACCGTACCTGACTTGATGAATTTTCTTTTTACGTCCCGGTACATTGGAAACAGCATGATTTTTGGGAGTATATGTCCGCCTGGCAGTGGAGGAAGTTGTGCGGGCAGTATAGTTTTTATTCTGCGGTACCGGCAGCACCAGGGAGTGACCGGCACGGATCAGGCTGCCCCGAATATTGTTGAACCGTTTCAACTCACTTATGGTAACGCCGTAATGCCGTGCAATGCCGGAAAGAGTTTCGCCTTTCCGGATACGGTGGTGCACATAGGAGACTTTCTGATCATCCGGAACTTTGGCATAGTTTGTATTAAAAAGCTCCCGGCTCCCTTCCGGAATATTTAACACCCATTTTTTCTGATCCGGCGGAGTACACCAGCGCAGCAGGGAGGGATTCAATTTTTTTATGACTTCAAAACTGCTGTTAACGCAGCTTGCCACCACATTCAGGTCAACACACTCCCGCACTGTTACCGTATCGAACGCCAGAGGGCTTTCCGGTTCAACATAAAAGCCATACTTTTCGGGATTACTTGCCATAAGAGTTGCGGCAATGAAGGTAGGCACGTAATTGCGGGTTTGCCGGGGAAGTCGCGGTAAATCCCAGAATTCATTCACTTTGTAACGGCGCATGCGGTATTCAATTTTACCGGGACTGAAATTATATCCGGCAATCGCCAGATACCAGTTGTCGAATCGTTCGTAAAGGTCGCGCAAATGGCGGGCTGCCGCCCGGGTGGCTTTTTCAGGATCCTGCCGCTCATCATACCACCAGCTCTGATGCAAACCATAGGCCCTGCCCGTACTGTAAATAAACTGCCACATCCCCACCGCTCTTGCGTAAGAACGGGCAAAAGGATTAAACCCGCTTTCGATCATCGCCAGGTGCAAAAGCTCTTCCGGCACGCCTTCCTCACGCAAAATCTGCTTTATTAATTTTTCATACTTTCCCCGGCGCTGCAGCCATTTGGTAAAAACCCGGCGGCCTTTTCCCTGAAAATAGCTTATGGCATTTTCCACTTTTTTATTCAACACCAGGGGAATGGCCATCACTGTGGTATCTTCAATTACATCCGGGACCAGCACCACTGCACTATCTGTTACCCCGGCGGTGGTGGTGTCTTGAATTGAATCCAGCGCTTTCATCACATTGGCGGCGGTGAGGGTGTCGTGTTCAATCCCGTTCAGCCGCGCAAGGTAGCGGGCATATTCCAGAGATATTTCCTGAACCTGCCGCAGGGTGAGAGAATCCAGCGTCTGGCCTTTCTCTTCCTGAATATGACCGGTAATATCCATTGCCTTGCCGAAATAATACTCTGCACCCAGGGTATCCCCCACCGCTTCGGCCCGGCGGGCCAGTTCTACAAAGGAACGGGCTGATTCCAGCGGATCTGCGCTGTTATCCTGTATTACTGTGTTGGCTGATGTTTGCGCTTCATTCCCTTTGTTGCGGAAAGTGCTGCAGGAAACCAATATCATTAATCCAAGAAGAGTAATAATTATCTTTTTCATATACGGGATAAATCCTTCTTTAGCAATTCTGCTATTTTCTGTGTAATAGTGGTTGTGGAGCGATCCGGGATTAATGGAATTGTCAGCACCTGACCACCATGTGCAATAACAACTTCCCGGCCCACAATTTCGGACAACTGATAGTCGCCGCCTTTAATTAGAAAATCCGGCCTCAGCTTCTCAATCAGCACTGCGGGTGTTTCTTCCGAAAAAATACAGACAAAATCAACAGCTTCCAAAGCAGCCAGAATTTCGGCCCTGTCTTTCTCCGGCATGAAGGGCCTTGGCGGTCCTTTAATTTTACGAACCGACCGGTCGGAATTCAAACCCACAATAAGAATATCGGCACGTTGGCGGGCTTCCTGCAGATAATTAACATGGCCGCGGTGAATAATATCGAAAACACCGTTGGTAAAAGCGACCGATTTCTTTTCATTTCGCAAAATAGAGCGCAGGCGGCTCAATTCTTCAAGTGATACAATTTTATCCTGCAATTTTCTCATTGTGCCCAATTTTTATCTGCTTTTAAAAATGATTAAAAGCCCTTGTTCCTTAATTTATGAATTAATCCTCAAAGGAATCCTGATTTTTGATGATTTGCTTTACCAGACGCGGCAGATCCACCGCAACTACCCCGACTTCCTGACACACCTGTCCGGCGGCATAGTTTGCCAGGGCAACCGCCTCTTTGATGGACGCCCCCCCGCATAAGGCAAAGGTAAGTGTAGCGATTACCGTATCGCCGGCACCCGAAACATCGGCTACTTTGCGGGCACGGGTGGCCAGAAAGGTGCTGCCCGCCCCTTTCTCGAACAGCGCCATTCCCAGCGAGCCGCGCGTTATCAGCGCCGCCCCGCATCCCAGCTTTTCCAAGAGGATGTTTCCTGCAGAAGTTAAATCCGCCTCATTCCTGATACGCATGGCAAGTGCTTCTTCGGTTTCTTTTATATTGGGTTTGAACACGGTTACATTTTTAAACGAATGAAAATTCTCGAACTTGGGATCTACAGTGGTGATTACGTTGCAGCGATTGGCCAGTTCTATCACGCGTTCCGCTAATTCCGGGGCCACAACTCCCTTATTATAATCCTGTAGAATTACAGCGCCGGCATCCTGAATGTTTTCAATAAAAAACTGAAATAACTGCTGCTGCATCTCTCCGCTTATTCTTTCGGTGGTTTCGCGGTCCACCCGTGCCACATGCTGATTATTTCCGATGATGCGGGTTTTAACCGTGGTGGGCCGTTGCGGATCACTCAGAACACCCTGCAGGGATAATTGTTGTCCCTGCAGGAGCCGGCGTAAATTCTTTCCCATCGGGTCATCCCCGATAACTCCCGCCAAAACAGGCTCCGTATTCAACCCCAGCAGATTGGCGGCAACATTTGCCGCGCCTCCCAGCCGCAACTGCTCTTCGGAAATATTGATAATTGGAACGGGGGCCTCCGGGGAAATGCGGGAAACCCTTCCCCACATATATTCATCCACCATCAAATCACCTAAAATCAGGATCTTTTTGCCGGCGGCGGATTGAATGATCTGCTGCAGCCGCTGTTCTGTAAAACGAATCAATTTTAGCCCGTACTTTTAATGTTATTATCGGCGTGATATTTTTTAAATCATGCTGTGTAAAATCATTTTTTTTTCATCTGCTTTGCCAGGAAAGAAATGATCTGTTCTTTGATCAAACTGAAGAAGAAAAGCAGGATTAGAAGCGGCGCTCCCGTTAAATAGATAAATTTGATGAACCAGCTTACCCATCCATATTCCAGCAGCGGGATAAATGTAATTAAAACAAAACAAAAAAGCACATAATACTCCATGATGCGCATGGCCGCCTTGTAGCGGTTTTCCGCCAATACACGCATTTTTTCATCCTCTTCTCCGGCAGCAGTGGATTGTTGCCGAACCTGTTTTTTTGATGCCGGTTTTTTTGCCATTCAGTAAAACCTCCTTAAAATCCTTTGGGTATCCCATTGCCGCGCGGGTCCGAACAAAACAACCATCCGCCGGGCTGACGCCAGGCAGCCTGAACATCGCCAATGGAATCTCGTTTTTTCATTTTGAATCCCCACCTTTTAAGCGGGTCGTGACCTGCATTTTTATATAAAGTCTCTTCCATGAAAATGGTATCCGGCAGCCATTGATGATGAAACCGGGGCAGCGCCACCGCCTGATCCAGCGGCCGGCCGTAATCAATTATATGGGTTAATACCTGCAATACAGAAGTAATGATGGTAGGCCCCCCAGGTGTTCCCAATACACCTGCTAAATTCCCCTCCCGGGTCACAATGAGCGGGGACATGGAACTGAGCATGCGTTTTCCGGGAGCAATACTGTTGGCTGCTCCCTGCACCAGCCCAAACTGATTGGGGATATCCGGCTGAATTGTAAAATCATCCATTTCATTATTAAGCAGAATACCGGTGGAATCCGCCACGAGGTAACTGCCATAACTGCCGTTAAGGGTGTAAGTAACCGAAACGGCCTGCTGCTGTTTATCTATCACCGAAAAATGGGTAGTTTCTTCATGTTCGGGGAATAACAGTTTTCCGGCGGAAATCTGACCCGCAGCCCGGGGGTTTTTGAAATCAATTTTTTGTGCCATTTCCCGGGCAAATTCCGGATTCAACAGCTTTTTAGATGGAACATCTACAAAATCCGCATCCCCCAGCAACTGATTCCGCAGAGCGAAGTAATGCTTTTCCAGCTCGGCAAACAGCGCGATCTGTGCAGGGGAATGAAGCGGAAATTCCTGCAGATCATAAGTTTTCAGACTGTTGAACAATCCGGCAAGAACAATGCCGGCCGAAGAGGGCAGCGGCGGTGCATAAATAATATATCCGTGATACCGTATGGTAACGGGCGCCCGTTCAATGGCACGGTAATCCTTTAAATCCTGCAGAGTAATAATGCCGCCGTATTTTTGAATGGTATTAACAATTCGCCTGGCAGTTTTCCCTTCATAAAATTCGCTGTCGCCACCCTTGGCAACCGCAATCAGGGTGCGGGCCAGGTCTTTTTGAACCAGACGTTCGCCGGCGCCGGGGGCTTTTCCATTTTGCAAAAAGACGGCGGCGCTTTCCGGAAACTGATTCAGCTTGTGTTCGGCATTCTTCAGGGAACGCGCCAGATATTCATTTAAAATAAAACCATCCCGCGCCAGGCGAATGGCAGGCTGAAGGACCTGCCGCCAGCTTAATTTCCCAAACCGGCGGTGAAAATAATAAAATCCCCGCACGGTTCCCGGCACTCCTGCAGCCAGTGCACCGATACGGCTTTTATCGGGATCCTGCAGATACATATCTTTACGGGACCCCTGTGGAGCCGATTCACGGAAATCAAGTGAGTAAACGCGGCCGCTGTCATCCCGGTATAACAGGAATCCGCCGCCGCCCAGATTGCCCGCCTGCGGATAAACCACCGCCAATGCCATTGCAACCGCGGTGGCGGCATCCGCACTGTTGCCGCCCTGCTCCATTACTGCTACCCCTGCCTGAGAAGCCAGAGGGTGGGCGCTGGCCACGCCGGCGGAGGAATAAAACTGTGTTTTAAGGGATTCCTGTTCCCGGGCGTAAGAAAGGCTGATACCGGAGGTAAAGCTCATTATCGATAAAAAAATAAGTATTATTTTCAATGCTGTTGTATTCCCGGCTCCTAATCAAATTCAATGCTGCTGAGCAATTGCCACAGACCCGCTTTGCCATAGTATGTTTCCAACCATAGGTCCTCTTATTCAACTTTTCTCTTTTTATTCTGGCGGAGCAGTTTAATCAGATCGGATTCGAAGTTTTCTTCCGGAAATTCGATCATGCGGCCGACTTCCTGCCCGTTCTTCAAAACAATAAACGTAGGGACCCGCTCCACTCCATATTCTTTTGCGGATTTCTCCGGATCATGCAGGCGGCGGTCAACTGCATAAAGGGTCAGCTTTAAATCAGCGTTATCCGCAAGATCCAGGGCTTTTAAAAACGGGGGAAGCCCTGTGCGGGAATCCGGACACCAGGTGCCAAATACGACGATAATATGATAGGATTCTTCAATAGATTGCAGCGCAGAAACCACCGCTGAATCTGGTTCTGCGATAATGTAATCAGCCTTCCATTCCGGAAAATACGTCCAGATATTTTCTGCGGTAACCCGGCCCACCAGCAGACTGTCTTCACCATCGGGGAGTACCTTGAAATCCGAAGCAGGCTGCGCCTGCAGGATCAGGTGGAAAAACAGCAGCGGAACGAACCACAGTTTTTTCATAAATTTCCCCCTTCACCGGCTGCCGAAATCCCTTCCGACGGCAAAGCAGTGGTGTCCGGAACAGTCCCGTTGGTATCCCCGGGCACAGGAGTAGGATTGTCGGCAATTTTCATGCGTTTATCGGCAATTCCCCGCGGGGTTAAAACCAGCCGGGTAACAATTTGTTCACCGCTGCCCATTATGCCGAGATTTTTATCATTCAGGTGTATTTCCACTCCATCGGCGCGTCCCAGCAGCAGTTGCACCGACTCTTGTGCTTCAATTTCCCGTTTAAGGCCGGGCGGCATAATGTAATCCGTGGTATCGGTATTGTCTCGGATTTCCCGAATCCAGGTGCGGTGCAGGGCATTTAATTCCACCACCAACTGTCCGGGTTTGTCACCCCGGATAACCGTATCCCGGGCCATTGCCGGGGTCATGGCGCTGTCCTGCAACTGCATTTCACGGATCATTTCCGTAGGGGTAATTTCGCGCACTTCCAGCGGATTGTTTTTCACAAACATAAATTGCTGCCAGGCAAAATATCCCACCACTCCCAGCACGATTAAAGTTATGGCCAGCCAGAAATAGCCGTGGAGTTTATCCAGGTTTGTCTTAAAACTGAATTCCTGCCAGGCGGAGGATTTTTCCTCCGCAGGCGCGGCTTTCAATTCATTTTCCGGCTCGAACACTTGTTGTTCAGGTTCCGTAGGAAAATCGGATGAATAAGCCGGAGAATCCTGGGATGGCCCTTTTCCGAAAAAAAGATTAAAATCGCGCCAAACCTCCGAGCGGTCTTCCCCGATTTCCTTTAAATACCTTTTGAAGAAAATTCGATCGTATCCGGTAGGAAGATTTTCCAGATTACCGGCTTCTATTTCTTTAAGAATATGAACCGGCAAGCGGCTCTGCCGCGAAATGTCTTCCAGGGTAAAGCCTTTATTTTCCCTGATTTCTTTCAGGTTTTCAAAAAATTCTTTCATAAACCACTTTACTTTTTAACGATTGCTTATATTTCCCAGCAGCAGCCGGGGGCATTCAGTGAACTGATTCTCCGGTTTGCCTACCGCAGATCTTTTAATCTAAGCTGAAGTTGTACTCTTCCGTTAAAGCGGTTTTCTTCAACCGCATAACAGCAATCAATATAGCCGTTTTTATCCTGAATTTTATCTAAAAAATCACCCATGTTAAAGCCAATTGCATCCAGAGTGGTGCCGCCCTGTTCCAGTTTCAGCCTCAGATGATTGTTCCCGACAACGCTGGGCGTTCCGTTCACACGCAAATTGCGGCTGACAAATACCGGACGCATGTTCAACGGCCCAAACGGCCCCAGCAATTTCAGTAAACGGATAAAGCGCGGTGTAAATTCACTCAGTTCCACTTCACTGTCCACATGAATACAAGGGACAAGGTCTTCCGGTTTAAGGGAAGCCGCAACGGTTTCCTTTAAACATTCCACAAAACGGGGAATGCGTTTTTCTTCAATGGTAAGTCCCGCTGCGTATTTGTGACCGCCAAAACCAATCAGGTGGTGCGAGCATTTTTTAATGGCTTCGTAAATATTAAAATTGGCAATGCTCCGTGCACTGCCTTTCCCGACTCCATCAGTAACCGAAATCATGATGGTAGGCCGGTAAAACCGTTCAATAATCCGGGACGCAACAATGCCGATAACGCCGGGATGCCAGTCCCGTTTATACAGCACAAATGCTTTATCATTGACCGGATCAAGGCGGGATTCTACAATTTCCAGCGCTTCCTTAAAGGTGTTTTCATCAATATCGCGGCGCAGGCGGTTCTCCCGTTCCAGTTCCCTTGCCAATGTGCGGGCCTGCTGCAGGGTGCTGGCGGTAAACATTTGAACTGCTCGGCGGGCATCTCCCAGACGTCCCACAGCATTTATTCGCGGGGCCAGCACAAAAACAATCAATCCCACGGTTATTTCGCGGTTAATAAGATTGGAGGATTCCAACAGCGCCCGAACGCCGTAACGTGCATTATAATTTATTTTGTCCAGCCCGTGGCGGACAAAAATACGGTTTTCATCCACCAGCGGCACAATATCTGCGCAACTGCCGATTGCCACCAGATCCAGATAGTCATCCAATTCGGCTTCGGGTAATTGCAGTTTCTGATACAGCCCTTGTAACAGTTTAAACCCAACCCCTACACCGGCCAATTCTTTAAAAGGATAGGGGCAGTCCGGCCGTTTAGGATCGCATACTGCCACCGCCGGAGGAAATTCTTCACCGGGCTGATGATGGTCGCAGACCACCACGTCCATGCCGAGAGACTGCGCCAGCCGGATCTCTTCAACAGCGGTAATCCCGCAATCCACGGTAACAATAAGCGACACATTATTATCGGCCGCTTCACGGATGCCTTTTTCGGAAAGACCGTAGCCTTCGGTTATCCGGTCCGGAATGTAATAGGATACCCGGGTGCCGACCAGACGGGACAAAACCAGATACAGCAGGGAAGCGCCGGAAACACCATCCACATCATAATCACCGAACACCAGAATTTTTTCCCCGCTGTGCAAGGCATGATGAAGACGGTCCACTGCCTTGTCCATGTCTTTCATCAAAAACGGATCATGAAGATTGGCCAGATCCGGCCGGAAATAAGTGTGCGCTTTTTCAAAGGAGGTAACCTGCCGGTTAAGCAGGACCTGCGCCAGAACCCGGGGTATTGCTAAATCCCTGGATAGTTTTTCGATGCTGTCAAAATTATAATCGTAGTTTAAAACCCATTTGTGCTCCATTCATACACCTGTAACCTGCTTTTATTTTTATTTTATTTATTATCATTGAATGTTGGGCCCTGATGCAAGGTTCTTTTTCGTAACGATATTAATAATTTGCCTTATTTTTTGCAACCGCTTTTTAAGGGCGGAATTCGGCCTTTTGTGAATGACTCAATTATGCTATTCTTAAAATAGGGCTGAGTTCCGGTGCCGGTTAAATTTTGGCCGTAAAAGGATATCTCCTACTTCCAATCATCGGAATAATTATCTGCAAGATAACAGCGGATCAGACGTTCGTATAAAACAGGCGTTGTATATTACCTTTGCATTTAATAATGCCAACTGCTAAATTTCGGCGAATCCAATGAGGAGGATAAAAGGAATGAAAAAAACTCTGCTGACCCTGATGCTGCTGATGGTATTTACCGGCGCCGCTCTTCCCCAGGCGCCTTTCAGTGAATTTAAGTTCGGAATTCTGGACCCGAAAGATGTGAACAAATCCGGTTATATTTACGGTGTAAATCTGGGCCGAATGATTGATGAAAGTATCAGCTGGAGTTTCGAACTGAACTACTTTCAAAAAGGATACCGCAAAGTAACCACCGTGGATAAGGTGACACTTCCCAGCGGCATCACAGTCGAGAATAAAGCACTGGAACTGGAATATAAAACCAGAATCCTTCCCCTTTTTGCCAAATTGAATTATGAACATCCTATCGGATACCGGAGTCCATTTTATATGCGGGCAGCGGTGGGGCTGGGCTGGGAAATGGTCTGGAATGAGGAAAGGATTTATCTGGACAATTCTCAGAAAACCCGCTTTTTTCACGGGTTTGGCTGGCAGGGAAGCGGGGGAATAGGCGTTGAAATCAGTTCTTCCGCAAATTTCTTTATTGATGCTTTTTATAACGGCTCCACCGTAAAACGCAATTCAAGTAAATCAGCGAATGGCCTGCAAACCTGGGAAGAAC
>JBAPTX010000077.1:0-2417 GCA_049282375.1 Calditrichia bacterium | reverse complement strand
GTAAAGGTCTCTCTTCTTTGTCAAAGACCATCTCTGCGCAATTCTATTAAATTGCGTCAATAAAGGTAAACACTCTTTTAACTTTTGTCAATACTATAAATTATTTTTTTCTACCTTCATTGACCGGTGCTTTATCTCAAAGCGGCGAAAATATAAGAGGTCATTTTTAATTTGTCAAGTGCCAAAATAGATTTATTTTCCTGGCGACAATATCATTTGTTTTGCGCTTTTTACCTTGTATAACTCAACTTTTTTGAGCTCCCCCGATCGCCAGGCTTCTATTTGATTATCATAATACCTTCCCAAAAAGTTACCGCTGTTCCCTCCCGGCAAGATGCTTAGATAAGATTCCCGTGCGGACCAGTCCACAACAAACCGCATGGATGGCCCGGCAATCATCTTAAAGGGATGAGCATACTGATAAGCGGCGACATTAATGGTAGTACCCGACCCGGGAACGGGAAAGGGTCCTTTATTAAAAAGTTGTTTTAAAATTGGCACCTGGCCCATCGCATGCATCAATTCCAACTGGTGAAGTTGTCCCCACCTCCAGTTTTCCGGTCGGGAATCCACGGAATCTTTTAAAAAGTTCATGGTTTGCCGGAAACTCTTCAATATAATTTCCGAACGCCCTTCACGCTCCGGGGAATTTACATTATCAAACCATTGAGAATTGGGCTGCAAAAGCACCTGGCTGAAAATTTTCAAATAAAAATTGGGTAGGTTTACAAATATTGTAAATAAATCCTTTTCCATTTCGTCCTGAAATATGTTACGGATTAATTTGTACTGCAGGACTTCAAATAGTGAAGGTGCCACGGCCTCTTCCACCATCCGGTAATCCCAGTTTTTTAACAGCAGAATCATATCTTCATCCCGGCGCGATCGCACCGAGGATTCCAGCACCGGCAGAATTACCGGCAGAGTTTCCTCAGCAAGTAAATTTTTTACATCTTTCTGAATTTGGCGGATTTCTTCCACTCCAATCTTCGAATATTGATTGAGTAACTCTTCAATCCTCATTGCTCTGTACGGCGGCTCCCAGAATTGGGAAATATAATAGCCGTTATCTGCAGTTACCCGGTTATTGGCAGTAACAATCCACTGCCTTTCAGGATTTACAATTTCCGGCATTTTGTCAAAGTCCACATAACCCCGCCAGCGGTTCCCGGGATCCGAACCCGAAACCGGCAAGAACCCCGTTTTGTAAGTACGAAGCGGAACACTGCCCCCCAGGCGGTAACCAATTGTGCCGAACCGGTCTGCATAAACAAAATTTTGAGCCGGCATACGGTAACTGCGCAAAGCTTCCCTAAAGTCATCATAATTTTCCGCCTTTGCCAACCGGGCAAATGTCAGCAGTTCATCGCTGAACTCAAAGCCAATCCACTGCAGGGACAGATAGCGGGAAAGCTGCAGATCGGGAAAAATATGATTAAAAACGGGTCCATGTCCGGTGCGGTAAACGGTGAGAATCCGATCTGTTTCACCTTTGATTCCAAGATACACATTATGTGCGTCCAGCTTTCTCTGCTCTCCATCCACCACATAGCTCTTTTCGGTTGTATCAGCTTCTTCAATAAAATAATCACAGTCATCCACCATCCCGTTTGTTAATCCCCAGGATATTTTCTCGTTGCGGCCTATAATTATGCCGGGGCTTCCCGGAAGGGCAAATCCCGCCACATTTATTTTAGGACACTGCAGATGCATTTCGATCCAAATGGGGGGAAGCTGTAACGCCAGATGGGGATCGTTAGCAAGCAGTGCTTTACCGCTGGAAGATTTTTGGGGAGAAATCACCCAGGAATTGCTGCCCCAGTGGCCATCGGGCAAACCCGCCAAATCCCTGACCTGTCTGTCAATTTCCAGCATCCGCCGGTATAACTCACCTATTTTTCCAGGCTTTAAAATGGTGGGGTATTTTGTCCAGTCGGGCCAGATTTCTTTAAATTTTTCCTGCGGTACCTGTTCATGAATCAACCAGTAAACCAGATCGGCTTTCCAGTTGAAATTAAGAAACCAGGTCATAATGCGATGCTGCAACAGGCAATCCTGCGGAGTCCAGGGTTCGGGATCAATTCCTAATACAATAAATTCCATGGGTAAATCCCCGCCGGTTTTTTGCAGATAGGCATTTACACCGGCCGAATACTGCTCCAGCCAGTTGCGGGATGTGGCGGAGAGTTCCGGGTAAACCTGCTTCACCACTGAATCGATTCCCAGGGTTAGAAACAATTTATCAATTTTAATCGTGGTATCACCGAATACTTCCGAGAGTCTTCCTTTTCCTACCCTACGCATGAGTTCCATTTGGAAGAGCCTTTCCCGGGCTACTGCATACCCGGAGGCAAACAATAAATCGTCTTCATTTTCTGCCTGTATGTGAATCACCCCGCTGCTGTCCCACATTAAGG
>JBAPTX010000076.1:0-1562 GCA_049282375.1 Calditrichia bacterium | reverse complement strand
CCCGCCCCAGATCACACTCAAAGTGCGTTTACCGGCGGCTTTATCGCCCTCCCGGTCCGGCAGTGTGGTAATTAAATAAAGCGCAGTGTTAAAAAAAAGATAGGGTAAGGAGTGAACCAGCAGATTCATATTGATTGCAGCAGCACTGCTCCACCCGATTGCAAACGCCAGCCACCCCATCAGCATATTCAAAATGAGTCCCCAAAATGGACGGTCTTTTCCGCAGACAGGCGGATAGTTATAAAAATACCCGGTTGCCGTAATGAAAACAGCGCACCATAAAAAAACCTGCCAGTGGATCAGAAATCCCAGGACCAGCGAAAATCCGATGAGAAAAAAACTTTCTTTGCGTGCCCCATCTTCATTTACAAAGCCGTTGCCGACCAGAAACAGTTTATTATTTTTGCGGTCGCTCTCCACATCCTGCAGTTGATTGAGAATAAAGCTGCCCCCCATAGCCGTCATAAAGGCCAGCATGGCTGCCGCCATTGCCGGATATCCCACCACCGGATAAAATATTCCCATACCGGATGCGGCCCCTGCTGCCGAGAGATAACCGGCCATCAGGGTATTCCATCCCGGAAAAAAAAGCATGGGGCGAGTGATAAAAAGATAATCCAGGTAACGCCATCTGTTCTTTTTATTCACTGAGAATCCTGAAATGATTTGAAAAAATCCAGGGTCGTTCCTTGCGGTGCACTTCAATCCGGAAAACACCCGCCTGCGCTATCGGGAATTCGGCCGTCCGGCCGCTTTTTTCGGAAGTTAAACGGCCGTTATGAATCAAGCGGATTTCTCCGGCCAGGGGCACATTCACCTTTAACTGTAATCCTTTTTGCAGGGGAACACCGCTTCCAAGGGGATATCGGAAACCATCCTTCGCCTGCAGGTAAAAGCGGGAACCCCGCGCATCCCCGTTAATATGGTTGGAAATGAAGGCACGGCAGCTGGTTAATGATTCAAATATATAAGATTTCGCTTTTTCCGGGGGCAAACCGGCATGAAAATCTTGCGGAACCATCAGGTGTGTGCGCACGGATTTAAACTGAATTTTATAACGGAAGATGGTTACATAAAAAAGCCCGCCCAGAATTTTATGTTTGTGGGCATGGGCATCCACCCCGCCGATTCCCGCCACAGGCCTTTTTTGAGATACCGCATCCCAGCGCTGCAGGGTCTCTTTTTCCGGCGCCACAATCGATTTTAAGGGGTTCACCAGCCGCCAGATTTTATTCCAGTGGGTAAGCCCTTCCATCCATTCGGACATCTGGTTCCAGATCTCAATTCCCTGATAATCCTCACTGTCCCACGCCCGCCAGGGGTAAGAGGGATGCTCCGGCATCAGGTCCCGCTTTTCATCCGGATGGGCAATGATTCCAAATCCGCCTTCCTCCCGCACCTGCCGCACATATTCCTGTGCCGGCAAATTGCGGTTTAATTCTTCCGTTAAACCGAAAGCCAGATAGTGGTTGGCATCATCCACATCATTTATTTCATATCCGATGACCACCAGCAGGTCGCCGTACCAGCCCTCCTCCCCGTTTTTAAGCGCTTTTAAATTA
>JBAPTX010000075.1:0-9368 GCA_049282375.1 Calditrichia bacterium | reverse complement strand
GCTTATGCCCATTGCCGGTGTCGTTATTCTCGCACATCCTGCAGCGGCGCCGTTAATCCTGGAGCAACTGCAGGCGCTTCCGCAGGTCACCACTTACGGTGTTCATAAAGAAAACAACATTGTGGCGGTCCTGGAAGCAGATGATGCCGCCGGACTGGAGCGCTTAAGTAAGAATATCAGCAGCCGGATCCCGGGCATTCTGGGGGTATTCCCCAGCTATGTGGATTTTGAAGAGGATCAGAAATCTGTTTTGGTGCGGGAAAACGGGGAAGTTGAAGAATGAGCGCAAATTGGTTTAAAAAACTCGCGGCACAGCAGCCGCCTCTTCGGCCACCGGGAGCAATTGAAGAGGCCCGTTTTGAGGACCAGTGTATCCGCTGCCGCCAGTGCGAACAGGTCTGTCCCTATGGTTCCATCCGGATTTCCCACGGTGCCGGGGGGCTGAAAACTGGATTGCCGGTCATTTATGCCCGGCAGACGCCCTGCTATTTGTGTATGGAATGCCCGCCGGTCTGCCCCAGCCATGCACTTCTGCCGCTGCGCGAAAAAGAAAAGGTCAAAATGGGGCTGGCGGTGCTGCGGCAGGACACCTGTTTGCCCTATAACGGAATTATCTGCCGTGCCTGTTTCGAGCGCTGCCCCATATACCGGAAAGCCATTACCCTTAAAGATGAACTCTTCCCGGTGGTTCATGAATCGCACTGCACCGGCTGCGGTATCTGCGAGCATGTCTGTCCCACAGAACCGGCCTCGATTGTGGTAAACAGTGCCCATTTCCCGGCGGGAGCCTGAATGAAGTCTGTTAAAACATGGTACTATCATCACCTTACCCAGCTGCGCCGAATCATGCAATCAGCCATGCTGGTTGTGTTAATTGCTTTGCCGCTGCTGAATAAAGCCGGTGTCCACTGGCTCAGCGGCACGCTTTACAGCCTGCGGACCGGGCCGGTCCCCATTGCCGATCCTGCAATGGCGCTGCAGACTTTTCTGCTGAACCGGGCCATCATCAGTGAACTATTAATAGCGGTTCTGTTGCCGGCAGTGCTGGCGCTGGCGCTGGGACGGGTATTCTGCAGTTGGCTGTGCCCGTTTGATCTGTTAGCCGCAGGCCTGCTGAAATTCCGAAAGCCGCAAAACAGAAACGGGGACGGTCCGCGGAATCGGAATCCGCGCGCCCGCAAGTACTGGCTGGTTTTTGCCGCCCTACTCCTGCTGATTGTCATCAGCGGAGTACCGCTGGTGGTTTTCCTCTCTATGCCCGGCCTGATCAGCAGCCAGATATCCGATGCCCTGTTCTGGGGGGTTATCGGCATTGAAGCTTCCCTGATTCCGGCGGCACTGCTGCTGGAATTTTTTTCGGGGCGCCGGATCTGGTGCAAATATATCTGTCCGGTGGGGGCGGCCCTGGCGCTGTTCAGAAGTCCGCTTACCCTGAAAGTTGATTTCCAAAAACAGCGCTGCACCTGCAGTCCCAACCATTTGCCCTGCAATGTTGCCTGTCCGCTGCACCTGGATCCGCGGCGCGCCGGTATTTACCCCTACTGTTATAATTGCGGGGACTGCATCAACCGCTGCATGGGGGAAGGGCGGGCGCTCAGTTTCAGTTTCACCTCAAAGGATGTGAATCAAAAATCATACGCAAGGAGTCTGGTATGACGGAAAACAAACAACCAAATTCCCGGCGGAAGTTCCTTTTTCTGGCCGGGATATTTATCGCTTTCGTAATTGCCATCGGCACCTTTTTCCGGGGCCTGATTTTGTATCTGTTCCCCCGGCGTGATAAAAAAAGCTTCCACAAATATCTGGTTTCCCGCAAAGACGAAATACCCATAGGGGAAGCGAAAGAAATAACGCTGGGACGAACGCCCGCCTATGTGGTGCATCTGGAGGACGGGTATCGGGTTTTTTCCGGCGTCTGCACCCATCTGGGCTGCATTGTCCGCTGGGAACAGGAAAAAGGCTGGTTTTTCTGTCCCTGCCATAAAGGATATTTCAGTAAAAACGGAGAGGTCATTTCCGGGCCGCCGCCGCGCCCGCTGAACGAATACCCGGTAGTCATGGAAAATAATCTTGTCTTCATTCAACTGGAAGATAAAACAAGGGGGCCCTGGGTATGAGCGCTAAAAACTGGCTGAAAGAGCGATTCCCCATCGATTATCAGAAATTTGTGGAAATCAATGAAAAGATTTTCATCAAAGAGCCCATTCCGGTGCACATGAAAAAATGGCTCTGCTGTATGGGCGCCACTCCGCTGATTCTTTTCGGCATTCAGGTAGTTACCGGCATTCTGCTTACTTTCTATTACATCCCCTCACCGGAAATGGCATACGAAAGTGTCCGCCACATTACTGAAGATGTGCGCATGGGTTACTGGATCCGCGGGATTCACCGCTGGGGCTCCAACCTGATGATTATTTCGCTGCTGCTGCACATGGTGCGGGTTTTCTTTACCCGCGCTTACCGCAAACCGCGGGAAATCAACTGGATTGTAGGGGTGGTGCTGTTCCTGCTGTCCCTCACTTTTGCCTTTACCGGCTACTCGCTGGTGTTCAATCAGCTTTCTTACTGGGCAACCACCGTCGGCACCAACATGATTAAGGAAGTGCCCCTGATTGGGGGCGCCGCCCTGGAATTCCTGCGCGGAGGGGAGGATGTAACCGCCAACACACTGACCCGGTTTTTCACCATCCATGTGGGTTTGCTGCCGCCGCTGCTGCTGCTGTTTGTTGCCCTGCATATTATCGTGGTGCGGATCCACGGGGTTTCGGAGCCGGAGGGATTCCCGAAGGGATATTATTCATTTTACCCGCACCATTTCTTTAAAATCATTATCGCCACCCTGTTTGTGCTTATTCTGATGAGCGCTTTAACAGTCATTTATCCGCCCGGATTGGGGGAGGCCGCAAATCCGATGGTTACTCCTCCCCATATCAAACCGGAGTGGTATTTTTTCCCTACCTACCGTTTTCTGAAACTGGTGCCGCTGAAAGTGGGGATTTATGCCACCGCCCTGTTCCTGCTGCTGCTGACCTTCTGGCCGTTTATTGATCCGCTGCTGTCGAAAAACAGGGACACCCGCCGGAAAATTACATTTGTAGTCGGCGGTGCTACTCTGGTCATTACCGTGGCCTTTACCGTGTGGGAAATGGTAGTACTATAACAGGAAAATATAAATCTGATTTAAATGACCTTTCACAGGAGGAATTATGGATTCAGTTAAAGCCCAGCAATGGCTGATCGGGATTTTCAGTGTGCTGCTGATCGTTATTCTGATAATCGTTGCCGGTTACGAAATGAAGAAATCACGGGTGTACGAGCCGGAAATCGAAATTGATGAAGTGACCGGCCAGTGCATCAACTGCCATACTGACAAAGGTATTGCTGTAAAACTGATCGAGGAATGGCACGCCAGCCGGCACGCCGAAATAGGAATCGGCTGCAATGAGTGCCATCATGCGGAGGAGGGCGAATTTGACGCCATGCGCTGTCCGGAGAGCGATCTGGTGATCGGCCGGCATCCCACCCCAGGCGATTGCGCCGAATGTCATGCCGAGCAGGTGGCGGAGCACACCAACAGCAAACATGCCGTCGGACAGGTGATGATGGCGCTGAAAGGGCCCGACCGGAATGTTTTTGAGCCGACCATTTCCACTAAGAACGGCTGCGAACAGTGCCACAATATTGGTAACTACTGGCCGGACGGCACCATCGGGGAATGCGATGCCTGCCATTCCAAGCACCGCTTCGATCCCGCACAGGCCCGGCGGGCAGAGGTCTGTGGAGAGTGCCATGTGGGGCCGGACCATCCCCACATTGAGATTTATATGGAATCCAAGCATGGAAATATGTATGCCGCATTCGGCTATGAATGGGACTGGGATTACACACCCGGCGAGGAACCGCCGTTCAGCGCTCCCACCTGCGCCACCTGTCATATGAGCGCCACCCGCACCGGTAAGCGGTTTACCCATAATGTAAGCGAACGGCTCAGCTGGGAGAGTCAGGCGCCGTTTTCCGTAAGGACCCAGAATTTTTGGGGCGGCATTCCCTGGCAGGAAAAAAGAAAGCGCATGGAGGGGGTCTGTCAGCAGTGCCACAGCAATAATTTCATTATGCGTTACCTGCTGACTGCCGACCTCTGCAATCTGCAGTATAATGAAATCTGGGAAGAAACCCAGTACTGGGCAAACCTGCTGAAAAAAAACGGGGTGATAGAAACGGATGTGTTCACCTTCGGTGATGTGCAGTTAACCAACTGGCCCAAAGAGGGGTATGATGAGGAAATTGAACATACCATCTACCGGAACTGGCACCATGAGGGGCGGCGCTTCCGTCACGGTGCGCAAATGATGGGTGCGGATTACACCCAGTGGCACGGCATTTGGGAGATTCAGGAAAATCTGGCCAAGATTATTCAGTTGGCCGCCGAACACAATATTCCCGAAGCTAAGCAGTGGCTGGAAAGTGATAATCCGAATAAATTCATGATGTATCCGCAGTACGATATGCCGGGCAATGCCTGGGGACCCACTTCACTGGCCTACCGGGGAAACATGCCCATGGACCGGATTTTCAATTACTGGGAAGTCGTAACCGGAAATGTGGAGACCGCATATAAAAAAGGACTGCTGATGGATGAGCAGTGGGAATTTTACCGTCATCTGGTGGACAATATGAAAACCGAGCTGGGGCGCGCCTATGAACTGCCGGAAATTCACGATGTTTTTATGAAGAATCTGAGCATTGACCTTAAGGAATTGTATCCACAGCAGAAGGTTGATTTGAAAGGATTCGAGATTGAAAAATGATCAAGTTCAATATTTACTTGATTTTTACATTAAAGATGTCAATGTTAATTCTGTGATTTGAAGTGTAAATATCTCCGAGCCGGCCGCTCCTTCGGGTGCAGCCGGCCTGCGGGGGCGGCGGGCAACTGCCGGCCCTATCCCGATGGAATTTGCAGGATCGTTAAAAAATTGATCAGTGAAAAATTTACCTGCAAAAAATCCTGAATTGGCCAAGGAGAGATCAAATGCAAATACCGCAAACCCGCGGTAAACCGATCCGCCTTCGCCAATTCTGCCGAAGGTTTTTTTATGAATAACAGCACCGAATCAATCCATTTGACAGACGCTTACGGCCGTCGTCATAACTACCTGCGCATTTCGGTAACCGACCGCTGCAATTTCCGCTGCCGGTACTGCATGCCGCCGGAAGGAGTGCCGCCGAAAAGCCGCGGTGCAATTCTCAGCTTTGACGAGATTGCCCGCTTTTCTCGAATCATGGCGGACAGCGGGATTTCCAAAATTCGGCTGACCGGCGGAGAACCGCTGGTGCGGAAAAACCTGCCGGAGCTGGCGGCGCGCCTCAGCGCCATTCCGGGAATAGAAACAGTAGGGCTAACCACAAACGGCACTCTGCTGAAGGAACATCTGACAGAGCTGAAGGCAGCCGGTGTCTCCCGCTTAAACATCAGTGTGGACAGCCTGCAGCCGGAGCGCTTCCGGCAGATCACTTTGGGCGGCGAGTTAAGCCGGGTGCTGGAGGCCATTGATTTGGCGCTGCAGGCCGGCTTTCATCCCCTCAAAATCAATACGGTAATCATGCGGCATATTAATAGTGACGAACTGCCCGGCTTTGCTGAATTTGCCCGGCAATATCCGCTTGAAGTCCGCTTTATAGAATTTATGCCGTTCAGGGCGAATCACTGGAATCGCGAAGTTTTAATGACCTCCCGGGAAATGAAACAGGAACTGCAGAAATTTTATGAACTGACTCCCCTGCCCCCCGAGCCGCAGTCCACAGCGCGGCGATTTACCATTAAGGGATTCGCCGGAACCCTGAGCTTTATTTCACCGATTTCAAATCATTTCTGCAGCGACTGCAACCGCCTGCGGCTCACTGCCGACGGACGGCTGAAAAACTGCCTTTTTTCTGGGGATGCCCTGGATATCCGGCAGCTTTTGCGGGACTCCCTGCCTGATACAGAAATTTCATCCCGGATCCGGGCAGCACTGCAGCGGAAAAATGCGGCGCATCCCGGGGTTGCGGTTCTTTCCCGCAGTGAAAATCAGATCATGACCGAAATCGGAGGCTGAAAGTGATCGATATTTCTTCCAAAAATAAAACGTTGCGGATTGCCGTTGCCGAAGCGGTTATAACCCTGCAGCCGGAAACGCTGCAGATGGTACAGCAGGGCCGGGTGCCCAAAGGAGATCCGCTGACAGTGGCAAAGGTGGCGGCGATTCAGGCGGCCAAAAATACCAGCCGGATCATCCCCTACTGCCATCCGCTGCCGGTGGAAGCGGCGGAGATCAGTTTCTCGCTGGAGGAAAACCGCATCCGGGTGGAAACCACTGTAAAGGCCATTCACCGCACCGGCGTGGAAATGGAAGCACTGACTGCCGCATCGGTTGCTGCCCTGACTCTGTACGATATGCTGAAAATGCTGGATAAAGATATGGCCATCGAAACCGTGCGGCTGCTGAGAAAACGCGGCGGAAAATCCGATTACCGGGAAACTGATACCGGCCGACTGCAAGCCGCGGTGCTGGTAATGTCCGATTCCATTGCCGCCGGTAAAAAGGACGACCGCTCCGGCCAAATGATTGTGGAGCGTCTGAAAAAGGAAGGGGTGCCGGTAAAGGATTACCGCATTATTCCGGATGATCCGCAGGAGATCAAAGAAAACCTGCTGCGTTATTCGGATGAACAGCGGCTTGATCTGGTGCTGACCACCGGCGGCACCGGATTCAGCCGGCGTGACAACACGCCCGAAGTAATGGCAGAGATTATTGATCGCGAAGCACCCGGAATCCCTGAAACCGCCCGCGCTTACGGGCAGGAGCGCACCCCCTATTCTATGCTCAGCCGGGGAAAAGCGGGCTTACGCGGTAAAACTTTGATTGTCAGCCTGCCGGGATCAAAAGGCGGTGTGAAGGACTCACTTGATGCGCTGTTCCCCGGACTTCTGCATGCATTTAAAATGATCCGCGGCGGTGGTCATGAGGAAAAGGATTCAAGCCAATAGTAAAAAGGCAACATACTTATAGAATATCAATTAAAAGAGTAGAAAAAAATAGAGTAATGGTTATTTTTAATTCACAATTCGCAATTCACAATTCGCAATTCACAATTCGCAATTCACAGTTGAAAAGATAGTCCATCAGCAAATCACTTACTGAAAAAATGATAGCCTTTGAAGCAGCCCGTAAAATAGTCCTTGAAAATTCAGAATGCCCCGGCATCAGCAGGGTAGAACTTTCTTCCGCAGTAAACAGGGTTGCGGCAGAAACGGTTATCGCTCCGTTTCCGCTGCCGCAATTCGATAACAGCGCAATGGACGGGTATGCGGTTTTCAGCACGGATACGAACGATGCTTCCCCTGATCATCCCCTATATCTTCCGGTGTCCGGGGGAATAAAAGCGGGAGATCCCCTGCCTGAACTTCCGCTCAGGCCCGGAACGGCTGTTCGGATTTTTACCGGAGCGCCGCTGCCGGCGGGTGCGGATGCAGTCATCATGCAGGAAGACACCCGCCGTGAGGGAGATACAATCCTTATTCATAAGGCGGCTGTCCCGGGCCTGCATGTCCGCAGAAAGGGCGAAGAAATTGATAGCGGCCAGACCGTTCTGCAAAAAGGGGAGCGGTTGACCCCGCCCGCTATCGGCCTGCTGGCTTCTCTGGGAATTTGGGAAGTACCCGTTTTTACCCCGCCGCACATCGGGCTTGTAGTAACCGGCAGTGAAGTCGTTTCTCCGGGAAATCCCCTGCAGCCGGGCCAGATTTATGATTCCAACAGTTATGCCTTACGGGCTGCCCTGCAGTTCATGGGATTACCGGAACCTGATGTTTACTATTCACCGGACAAACCGGAAAAGCTGCGTTCCATTATCGAAAAGGCTCTGGAAGAAACGGATTTCGTTCTTTCCCTCGGCGGTATTTCCGTTGGCGCCTATGATCTGGTTAAATCGGCCTTCGAGCAGTGCGGCGTTTCCACCCTTTTCTGGCGCATTGCCATGAAGCCGGGAAAGCCGGTTTACTGCGGCCGCAAGGATAAACAATTAATTTTGGGACTACCGGGTAATCCGGTATCCGCGCTGACCACTTTTTATCAACTGGTTCGGCCCGCTCTGCACAAAATGACGGGATTAGTCTGGAAACCGCCCGAACTAAGCGAAGCCGTTCTTGCCAGCCCGCTGTTTAAAAAACCGGGCCGGCTGGAATTCGTACGGGCCAAACTGAATTTAGAGACCGATCCTCCGCAGGTGCAGCCGCTGGATAAACAGGGATCTCACATGGTCAGCGGCCTGGCGGAGGCAAACTGCTTTATTCATTTTGCCGCCGAATCGGAAGAACTGCCGGAAGGCAGCCGGGTTAAAACCGAAATGATAAACTGGGGGATTTAAAATGAACCGGCTGGGCAGGATTGTCGCACTTTCAATAAGCCGCAAAAAGGGAACCGCCAAACGGAATGTAAACAGTGTGTACCTGCTGGAAGACTGGGGTATGGAAGGGGATGCCCACGCCGGAAAATGGCACCGTCAGGTCAGCCTGCTGGCACTGGAAAGCATCCAGAAAATGACAGCAAAAGGGCTTATCGTCCGGCCGGGCGCTTTTGCCGAGAATATCACCACCAGCGGTATTGACATTTACAATCTCACCATTGGCGAGCATCTGCAAATCGGGGACTGCCTGCTGGAAATTACTCAAATCGGTAAAGAATGCCATAACCGCTGCGCCATTTACCAGCGGGTTGGCGATTGTGTAATGCCGCGCGAGGGCGTATTTGCCCGGGTGATCCGCGGGGGGAAAATACAAAGAGGTGAAAAAATCCATGTTTTACCAGCGACTCTGCAACGCATCCCGAATTCCGAAAAGGAAACCGCATGAACGAACTGGCCCTTCCCTGGTTTATTTTCCCCCTGTTTTTTCTGGTGGCCTTCTTCTATGCCATGGTCGGGCATGGCGGGGCATCCGGTTACCTTGCTTTATTTGCGTTGCTGGGAATGGCCCGTCCGGATGTGGCGCCGGTTGCCCTTTCTTTAAACGTGGTGGTCGCCACCACCGGATTTATCAATTACTACCGCGGCGGCCATTTCCGGGGGGAATTGCTGCTTCCCTTCGTTATTGCCTCCATTCCGGCGGCATTTATCGGCGCCTGGATTCCCATTTCCGGCCGTTTGTTCTCGCTGCTGCTGGGGATCGCCCTTTTTTTCGCCGCCCTGCGCATTTTCCTGCGGGGCAAGTTCATTGAAAAACCTTTAAAATCCATTTCCCGTCAAATCTGGTATCTGGGAATTCCCATAGGACTGGTTCTGGGCTTTTTCTCAGGATTAATCGGTATCGGCGGCGGTATATTCCTGAG
>JBAPTX010000074.1:0-15454 GCA_049282375.1 Calditrichia bacterium | reverse complement strand
CACCAAAACAGTCCCCTATCATTTCGCCCACTTTGGGAGAAATTTATATCGCACAGGGGCGTTTTGAAGAAGCCATTTCGGTTTTCCGGCAGTTGCTGGAGAAAAACCCCGATAACATGCGTTACCGGCGGAAAATTGATGATCTGAGTAAAATTATAGAACAGAATAAAAAATAACGGCCGGACTGCAGATTGCTGATGAACCATTTTTTTTCAACAAAAACAAAGAATGGGGGCGAATGCCCCTTATTTTTTAATATGCAGATCCCAATCATCCTGATTTTTCTGCTGCCGATTTTTTTCAGCGGTTTACTTCCGGCCAAATCGATGCCCAAGAAAATAATCGTGAAATTTAAACAGCCGGTGTGGCAGTCCGGCGGCCGTGCCACACCGTGGCTTGCAACACCGGCAGCCGGCCAGATTCTGTCAAAATACCGTCTGCAGGCAGTTCGGCCGCTTTTTGAAGTTGCCGGGGCGGAGCGGGCCTGGAGCAGTTTTTATCTGCAGGTAAAAGCAGCGGATGGATTTACTGCGGCAGAACTGGCGGACAGCCTGGAGCGGGAAGCGGCTGTGGAATGGGCGGAACCGAATCACCGCTACCGGGTGCAGGGTGCACTGCAGGACAGTCTTTTCCCGCAGCAATGGGCTTTGCGCAAAGTGAAGGCGCCGCAGGCATGGAAACTGCACAGCGGGGATTCTGCTGTTATTGTGGGAGTGATTGATACCGGAGTGGATTACCTGCATGAGGATCTGCAGGGGCAGCTCTGGGTAAACCGGGCGGAGGATTTGAACCATAACGGCCGGCTGGATTCCGCAGATGTGAACGGGGTTGATGATGATGGCAACGGTTATGTGGATGATGTGATCGGCTGGGATTTTACCCATGCGCCGGACTTCCCAGATGGCGGGGACTACCTGAACCCGGATAATAATCCCATGGATGAGTTTCCCGGCGGGCACGGCACCGGAGTGGCAGGAATCATCGCTGCTGCCCGGGATAACGGCGCCGGAATCTCCGGAGCGGCCCCGGGAAGCCGGGTTATGGCATTGCGCGCCGGGACCGCCGGTGGTTTTCTTGAAGAAGATGATGTGGCGGAAGCCATTCTCTACGCGGTGCACAACGGCTGCCGGATTATAAATATGAGTTTTGGTGACAAGGTGTATTCTCATTTGCTGAAAGATGCGGTGGATTACGGTATTCAAAAGGGGGTCTTATTTGTGTCTTCCGCCGGCAACAGCGGGAATTCCGTTCCCAATTATCCCGCCGCTTATGATGAAACCATTTCGGTCAGCGCCACCACCGGTGCGGACCGCATTGCTTCCTTTTCTTCCTTCGGCTCCAAAATAGACCTGTCCGCCCCCGGCAGTCAGGTGCTGTCCCTGGTGCCGGGAAATCTGTACGGATCGCTCAGCGGCACCTCCTTTTCTGCACCGATGGTCAGTGCAGGCCTGGCGCTGCTGTGGTCGCAGGATACTGCCGCAGCTCCGCAGGAGGTTAAAGGCAGGCTGCTGGCCGGCTGCGCGGATCTGGGAGCATCCGGCTGGGATCCTTATTTCGGGCAGGGCCGCATGGATATTTATCAGAGTATGGCAGAACTCGCCACCAGTAGAGTATCCATTTCCCAACCGGCCAATCAGAGCGGAACCGCCGCAGAGCAGGTGGCGGTTACGGGCACAGCCAACAGCAGCGGTTTTCAAAAATATGTCCTGCGATACGGCGCCGGCAGCGAACCGGCCCAGTGGACGGTAATTTCAGAAAGCGCCGGACGTATTGTGGAGGATACCCTGGGAATCTGGCAGACCGCCGGTCTGCCGGACAGCCTTTACACGCTGGAACTGCAGGTTACCAACAGCAGTCAGCAGACGGAAGCGGAACGGGTGCAGGTTTATCTGGACCGCACTCCGCCGGCAGCGGATTCGCTTTCCATTTTACCATTGTATATTCAGGAACATCCCGGATTTCTGGTAGAAGTGAAAACAGATGATCAGACCACGGTGACTCTGCATCTGCGGCAGAACGGCGCTGTGCAGTTTAACCGGGAAATTCATTCGGCTTATCTCAGCCAGCAGCACCATTTTCTGATTTCGCGGGAGGACTGGCCCGGAAGTTTTGAGTTTTACCTGCAGGTGAAAAACAGTGCCGGACTGGAAACGCGGCTGGATAACGAAGGGAATTTCTATCATTTTGATCTGTCATCGCCGGGGCCGCTTAATCTGCAGTTTCAGAAAATCGCCGAAACCGCCGGCGGCGGATATGTTTATCCGCAGCCGCTGGATTTTGATCAGGATCAGGTTGCCGAGCTGCCGCTTTTGGCTGCCTGGCCCGGACAGACGGAAGCGCATCTCAGCATGCTGCAGTTCCGGCAGGGGCAGTTTACCCATTTTGAAAGTGATCTGGCGGCTTTCCCGCGGGACGTGCGGGATGTGACCGGGGACGGCAAACCGGAGTTGTTTGCCGGATACGGCAACCAGTCTTTTCTGTTTCCCGGACAATATCTCCCCCAATTCAGCGGCAGTGCAAAGGTATCCCCACAGCAGGATTTCTGGATTTCCCGCTGTTACGATTTCGGAAACGACGGGACTTTTGAAATTCTGGCGCTGCACCAGAATGACTGGTATTTGTACCGGCTGGAAAATGCGGATGAGTTTACAGTTTCCCTGCTGCAGAAACTGGAGAATCCCACCCAAGGCGAGAATCAGTACGGCATTCCCCATGCGCTGATTACCGATCTCAACCAGGATTCACGCCCGGAAATCATCATCGGCGATTATGACGGTGATTTGATTGTTTATCAGTCATCCGGGGCACTGAATTTTCAGCCGGTCTGGCAGGGCCGCCTGCCCGGCAGCGATGCCACCTATTTAAGTACTGTGGGGAATTTTTACGGGGACGGTGTTCCGCGGCTGGCTGTGGCGTCTAAAAAACTGGCGGATTACACCGGCGAGTCGGCGGTGGAACGGCAGTACTGGAATCTGACAATCTGGAAATGGGCCAATGTCGGACTACAATTGGAAGACCGGATTAATTTTCAGGGCGTTTCACAGGACCGGCAGGCCCTGGACGGGCTCACTGCCGCCGATTACGATGGTGACGGAATAGATGAACTGATATTTCTGCCCTTTCCCCGTTTCTATTACCTGGATGTTCAGCAGAATAATCTTGAAGTGCGCGGATTTATGAATGGCTTCCGCAGCAATGGCGCTCCGTATTGGCAGAATGGCCGTTTTCTGCTGGTTACCGATTCCACCCTGCAGATGTGGGCGCTGCCGCAGGAAGGACAGCGCCCCCCGGCCCCGCAGAATTTTTCCGTGGCTTCCGCGGATTCCGGGAAGATATGCCTGGAGTGGCAGGCTGCTGCCGGTGCCGATTACTATCTGCTGGAACGCATTTACCAGGGGCAAACCACTGTCTTACAGGTGCGGGAGAGTGCTTTTTGTGACAGCATGGTTGTGCAGGGAACGCTTTATCAATATCAGGTCGCTGCTGTGGACAGCAGCTATCCGCTGCTACGAAGCTTTTCTTCCGCGCCGCTGCAGGTCAGGGCGGAGAATCCGCCCGAATTGGTGGACTGGCAGGTTGTTACCCACCGGCAGATTCTGTTATCATTTTCAAAAGATCTGGGTGACGAGGCCTACCGGCCCGGGCACTATTTTGTTTTGCCGGATTCGGTTTTTGCAGCGGGAGTCATACGCAGCGGCGGCAGCCGGCAGGCTTTGGTGAGTTTTGGAGAAGACCTGCCCATTGGCAGAAAACTTTTGCTGATCTCTGATCTGCAGAACCGCTACGGCGTTCCGTTTTACCGGGATACCCTTCGGGTGTTCATCGCGGTACATGGCAGTTCGGAAAATCCCTATGTGGAGCAGGCAGAGATGTTATCGCGGACGCACCTGAAACTCCGGTTCAGCCGGCCTATGCGGCCGCAAAGCATTGAAGACCCGCAGAACTATCAACTGTTCCCGGATGACCGGGTTGTTTCCGCGGTTGCTGATTCATCCGATGCTTCCGTGGTCCATCTCTTCCTGACCGGAAATAATCTTATGGGCAGCCTGGGGGTGGATTATTATCTGGAAGTGGGGCCGGTGGAGGATTTTGCAGGCAGGCCGCTGCAAACGGAAGCAGGAAACCGTTTTCTGATCCGCCGGATGGTGAACGATCTTTCCCGGGTGCTGGTGTTTCCCAATCCTTGGCGGGCGGGGCAGGCGGAAAATGAAATTACATTTGGAAACCTTCCTTACGGCAGCGAACTTTTCATATACAATGTGAATGGCCGCCTTATTGCCCGTTTCAAAGTGGAAAATTACAACGGCGGCCTGAGCTGGAATATGCGCAATGGGGCAGGGGAGCCTGTTTCCAGCGGTGTTTACCTTTTTCTGGCCGCCTACAACGGCAGTAAAAAGACCGGAAAATTTGTGATCGTGAGATAGGAGAAATAAAATGGGTAAAACTAATCCGGTGGTGGTCGCGGTGACCGGCGGTATGGGAACCGGGCAAACCACTGTCTGCAAACTACTGGAAAAAATGGGTGCAAAAATCATCAATGCTGACCTGGTGGCGAAGCAGGAAGTGGACAATAATGACTTTGTTAAACGAGAGTTGAAAAATGCATTCGGCAGCAAAATATTTTTCCGCAACGGCAAACTGAACCGCAAGATGCTGGCTGGCATTGCCTTTTCCGATGAAGCCAAAACCCAGCGGCTCAATAAAATTGTGCATCCCCAGATGGTTTCCCGTATTCTGGACCTGGTGGAAGAAGCCCGCGACTCCGGTAAATATGATTTAATTGCCATTGACGCCGCCCTGATTTACGAATTAAGCCTTGAGCACATGTTTGATGCGGTAGTGGTGGTTGCCTCCCATCTGAAAAAACGAATAGAGCGGGTTTCAGCACGGGACCGCTTAAGTGCGCAGGAAATTACCGACCGTATTGATAAACAGATCCCCATTAAAGACAAAATAAAATGGGGGGATTATGTCATTCACAATAACGGCACCGAAGCGGCTCTGGAGCAAAAAGTGCAGAAGGTTTATCAGCAGTTGCTGAAGCAGAGAAAAGGCAGCCGCAGGACGGCGGGATAAAACAGCCGTTGAACCTTCCGGCATAAGATATTCCAACACCCTTAATGTTCTGTCCGCCTATACCCTATACCCTTTTCCCTATCCCTTTCCAATCCCGGCCTCCCTTTGAAACCCCGGTTTAGGCCTTCCACCGGGCTTTAACCTTTTTTTTCTTCTGTTTTAATTCATCTTCAGGCGCTTTAAATTACCCCAATCACAAGGTAAACAGCGGCGGCAGAAAACCGGTGCTGCAAATAAAAAATGCATGTTTTTAGAGGAAAGGAAACGGTATGAGCGGTAAAGAATTCAACCCTTTTGAAATGGCGCAGCAGCAGTTTGATAAGGTAGCTGATGTTCTGGAACTGGATCAGGCCACCCGCGACATGCTGCGCAATCCCATGCGGGAATATCATTTTAATATCCCCGTGCGGATGGATGACGGCACTTTTAGAATTTTCCGGGGCTTCCGGATAATGCACAACGATGCCCGCGGTCCGGCTAAGGGCGGCATCCGTTTTCACCCGCAGGAATCGGTGAATACCGTGCGGGCGCTGTCCATGTGGATGACCTGGAAGTGCGCCGTGGTGGACATTCCCCTGGGCGGCGGTAAAGGGGGAGTGATCAGTGATCCGCACAACCTGAGTATGCGCGAACAGGAACAGTTGTGCCGCGGCTGGGTGCGCCAGGTGGCCCGCAATGTGGGTCCGGTGCAGGATGTGCCCGCCCCGGACGTGATGACCAACGCCCAGCATATGCTCTGGATGCTGGATGAATATGAAACCATCCACGGCGGACATTATCCCGGATTTATAACCGGCAAACCGGTGGGAATGGGCGGTTCTCTGGGGCGCACTGAAGCCACCGGCTATGGCCTGATTTTCACCGTGCGCGAAGCGCTGAAGGAATTGGGTATGCGGCCCGAAGACACCACTGCCAGCGTGCAGGGATTCGGGAATGTGGCCCAGTATGCCATTGAACTCTACAACCAGCTCGGCGGAACAGTGGTGTGTGTGTCCAGTTGGGATCAGGAAGACCAGACTTCTTATTCATTCTGCAAAAAAGAAGGCATTACTTTGACCGAACTGCGCAGCATTACTGATAAATTCGGCGGCATTGACAAGGGCAAGGCGCGGGATCTCGGGTACGAAGTGCTGCCCGGGGAGGCGTGGATTGAGCAGGAAGTGGATATTCTGCTGCCATCCGCCATTGAAAATCAGATCACCGGCGAAAACGTGAACAAGATCAGCAAAAAAGTCCGGATTATCGGCGAAGGCGCCAACGGCCCGACCACACCGGAAGGGGATCAGGTGATCCACCAACGCAAAATATTTATGATTCCCGATTTTCTGGCCAATGCCGGCGGCGTAACTTGCAGTTACTTCGAGCAGGTGCAGAGCAACATGAATTATTTCTGGGAAAAAGATGAAGTGCTGGGCAAACTGGATGTCAAAATGACTGCCGCTTATCTGGCTGTGAGCGCCATGGCCCGGCGCCGCGAACTCTACATGCGCGATGCCGCTTATGTTATTTCGATAAACCGGGTGGCGCAGGCCTGTCACGACCGCGGCTGGGTGTAATTCCGGCAGATGTCGCCGTTTAGGGCAGGTAATCAGATATGCTGTTCAGCCCCTGCTGAAAGCCGGGCTTATGCCGCCTTTCTTAAAAAAGCATTGCTCGTACCAAAATTGCACGAAAGTGCCGGACTCCCGCGCCGCTTGCGCCGCGGGAGTTTGCATTTTAACTTGAATTATGAAAAACAAATCCCGCCAGAATGGAAATACACACCGGTTCAACCGGCGCTTTTTTGATCCCGCCAGAGGTTACTCACTGATCGGCAACGGCGAGCTGGGCGGAAAGGCCTCCGGACTTGCCGGAATTCAGGAATTTCTGGAGCGGGAAATAGACGGGTCTGATTTCCCCGGCATTTCGGTTTCCATTCCGGCAATGACGGTGCTAACCACCGCCGTTTTCGATAATTTTATGGCGCAGAATAACCTGTACGATGCTGCGCTTTCCGAAACGGATGACCGGCAGATTGCCCTGGCCTTTCAGAATGGTGATTTACCGGCGAATATAGTGGGCGACCTGTGGGCCCTGATTTCCGAAGTCAAGACCCCGCTCGCCATCCGCTCTTCCAGCCTGATGGAAGATTCGCTGTTCCAGCCGCTGGCCGGTATTTTCGAAACCAAAATGATACCCAACAACCAGTTTGAACCGCAGACCCGCTTCCGCAAACTGGTGGAAGCCGTCAAGCTGGTGTATGCCTCCACTTTTTTTCAGAATGCAAAGCAGTATTTTTCCGCCATCCGGCAGGATCTGGCGCAGGAAAAAATGGCTGTAATTATTCAGGAGGTGGTGGGCAATCGGTATGGCGGCCGTTTTTACCCGGTGATCTCCGGTGTGGCGCGGTCCTATAATTTTTATCCCGCCGGGCAGGCCCGCCCGGAAGAAGGGGTGGTGCTGCTGGCGCTGGGGCTGGGAAAAACCATTGTGGATGAAGGGATGGGATGGTCCTATTCGCCGGAATTCCCCCACCTCCAGCCGCCGTTTAACTCCGCGCAGGATCTGCTGAAAAATACCCAAACCCGTTTCTGGGCGGTGAATATGGAAAAGATGCACTACTTTGATCCCATTAATGAAGCGGAATACCTGCTGCGGGAAGATTTGAAAACCGCGGAACAGGACAGGGTTTTGAAATACATCAGCTCCACCTACGACCCATCCGCAGACCGCCTTTATCCCGGCGTATTCGGGAACGGCCCCCGGGCGCTGACCTTTGCTCCGCTGCTGCAGATGGAGCAGTTCCCGCTGAACTCACTGCTGAAAAAATTGCTGTGGGTGAGTGAAAAGGCGCTGGGAACACATGTGGAGATTGAATTTGCGGTGAAGGTGTCCGATGAAGATCCCAAACTGCTGAAACTGGGCTTTTTACAGGTGCGTCCCATGGTTGTATCCGGCGAAACCGTGCAGGTTTCCCCGCAGGAAATGGACAGCCCCTCTGCGCTGCTGGCCTCCCGGCAGGTGCTGGGGAACGGCATGAATGATCAAATCCGGGACGTTGTTTATGTGAAGCCGGATGTTTTTGATCCGGCACATTCTGCTGAAATCGCCAAAGAAATTGAAACACTGAACAGCCGCCTGGTGGCGGAAGAAAAGCCGTATCTGCTGATGGGTTTCGGCCGCTGGGGCAGCCGGGATCCCTGGCTGGGTATTCCGGTAAACTGGGGGCAGATTGCCGGCGCCAAAGTGATTGTGGAATCCACTCTGCCGGAAATGAATGTGGACCTGAGTCAGGGTTCTCATTTTTTCCACAATATCACCAGCTTCCGGGTCAGCTATTTTTCGGTGCGCCACTCCGGGCCATTCCGCATCGACTGGGAGTGGCTGGAACATCAGGAAGTTGCCGCCGAAAAAGAATTTGTTAAACATGTGGTGCTGGCTGCGCCTTTAACTGTAAAAGTGGATGGACGAGAGAGCAAAGGAGTTATTCTGAAATGAACGATGAAAAATCAGCCGGTGTATTGCTGGAGTCGCTTACCGAACGGGCAAAGGAATTAAACTGCCTCTACAGTATAGAAGAGGTGCTCAATGAAACCGGTGTGGCGCTGGGAGAAGTACTGCAGTTGATTGTAAAAGCCATCCCGCCCGGGTGGCAGTACCCGGAGGTGACTCAGGCGGTTATTCACTACGGGGGGCAAACTTATCAGAGCAGTGAATTTCAGCGCACCCCCTGGGTGCTGAAGGAAAAACTGCTGGTACAGGAGCAGCCGGTGGGCGATATGGAAGTTTATTATACTCAGCAGATGCCCGCCGCCGATGAAGGCCCGTTTTTAAAGGAAGAGCGAAAACTGCTCCGCACCATTACCGAACGGCTGGGGCATTTTCTGCTGCACCGCCAGTTGAAGGAAATCTATCAGGAATGGCAGTCTGCGCGAAGCATGATCAGTGATAAAACCAAAAGCGAGTGGCGGGTGATTTTGAATCTGCTGCGCCGCACGGACCAGACCCTTTATCTGCGCATCACCCGCAAGATGATCAATTATCTTTCCTGGAGCGGAGTTGAAGCCGCCCAGCAACTGCTCCAGCAGGTGGGCATCAGCCAGCGGGACGATGAGAATGCCTATTTCGGCGAGATAAACCGCCCGCAGACCAAATCCACCGTGCTGAATATGTTTCAGAACAGCGAAAAGGTATTTGATATTGCCGCGGATAATTTGAGCGATCAGGAAGTGCTGGCCATCATTCAGAAATGGATTCATGAGGACAAATCCGCTTTTCTGATCCGCACCCTGGAAAACCAGCATTCCACCCTGGCCGATATTGCCGATGCCATTACCCGCTACCACCATCTGGCGCCGGAAGGCCTGGAACTGCCGGAGTCCACCCGTAAAACCCTGAATGTGGCGCTGATCCGGCGCTTCTTTACCGACCAGCTTGAATTCATAAATGTGGCCAAAAACTATGTGGAAGTGGGTGATTTTCAGTGTCTGCTGCAGCGCATGGTTTTCCCCAGCGGCAGCCACGGAAAACTGGGCGGTAAAAGCGCCGGGCTTTTTCTGGCGTTTCAGGTGGTGCTGAACATGGCTGAAAAATTTGAAATCCTGAAAGATATTAAAATCCCCCGCACCTGGTATATCACCTCGGACGGGCTGCTGGATTTCCTGCACCAGAACAATCTGGAAGAAGTGATTGAGCAGAAATACAAGCCCATTGACCAGGTGCGGCAGGAATATCCGCACATGGTGCAGGTGTTCAAAAATTCCAACTTTTCCCCGGAAATCGTGAAAGGACTCTCCATGGTGCTGGACGATCTGGGGGACACCCCGGTCATCGTGCGCAGCTCCAGCCTGCTGGAGGACCGTCTGGGCTCGGCATTCTCCGGCAAGTACAAAAGCCTGTTCCTGGCCAATCAGGGCAGCAAGAAAGAGCGGCTGGAGGCGCTGCTGGACGCCCTGGCGGAAGTGTATGCCTCCACTTTCAGCCCGGACCCCATCGAGTACCGCGCCGAGCGCAACCTGCTGGATTTTCACGAAGAAATGGGCATCATGATTCAGGAAGTGGTGGGTCAGCGGGTGGGGAATTATTATTTCCCCTCCTTTGCCGGGGTGGCTTTCAGCAATAATGAATTCCGCTGGTCGCCGCGCATCAAGCGGGAAGATGGGCTGATCCGGCTGGTGCCGGGGCTGGGCACCCGTGCGGTGGACCGTTTGAGCGATGATTATCCCATACTGGTGGCGCCCGGGCAGCCTACTCTGCGGGTGAATGTGACCCCGGACGAGATCATGCGTTATTCACCCCATAAACTGGATGTGATTAACCTGAAAACCAACAGCTTTGAAACGGTGGAATTTCGTGACCTGCTGGCAGAGAACGGCGCCGGTTACCCGCTGATAAAAAGGCTGGTTTCCATCAGTAAAGATCAAATGATTTCCAAACCTTCCTTTATGGATCTGGATTTTAAAGGCAATCTGGATGAAATCGTGATTACCGCTAACGGCCTGATTTCTGATACTTCTTTTGTTGATCAGATGAACAAACTGCTGGAAGTGCTGCAGGACCGGATGGGATTTCCGGTGGATATTGAATTTGCCCACGACGGCAAACATTTTTACCTGCTGCAGTGCCGCCCGCAGAGCTATTCCCGCGAAACCAAGGCCATGCCCATCCCGAAGGATATACCGGAGAACCGGATCATCTTTTCGGCGAACCGCTACATCTCCAACGGCCGCACGCCCGACGTGACCCACATTGTGTACGTTGACCCGCAGAAATATACGCAGCTTGAAAAACTGGAGGATTTGCGGGAAGTGGGCCGCGCGGTGGGCAAACTCAATAAAATACTGCCCAAGCGCCAGTTCATTCTGATGGGGCCGGGACGCTGGGGCTCCCGCGGGGATATCAAGCTGGGGGTGAATGTCACCTATTCGGAAATCAACAATACCGCCGTGCTAATTGAAATCGCCCGCAAGCAGGGCAATTACCTGCCGGATCTGTCCTTCGGCACCCATTTTTTTCAGGACCTGGTGGAAGCCTCCATTCGCTACCTGCCGCTGTATCCGGATGATGAAGGGATTCTGTTTAATGAGCATTTCCTGCTGAAAAGCCCTAACATGCTGTCCGATGTGCTGCCGGAATATGCCAGGCTTTCCGAAGTGCTGCGGGTGATTGACGTACCCAAATCCACTGACGAACAGGTTCTGAGGGTGCTGATGAATGCCGAACTGGATGAAGCTCTGGGTTATCTGGCATCCCCCTCCTCCGCCGCGGATATACCGGTGGAAAATGACCTGCAGAAACAGTTGTCCCAGCCGGATTACTGGCGCTGGCGCATGCGCATGGCCCGGCGCATTGCCGCGGACCTGGACCCGGCGCGGTTCGGGGTAAAAGGGTTCTATATTTTCGGCAGCGTAAAAAATGCCACAGCGGGGCCGGGCAGCGATATTGATGTGCTGCTTCATTTCGAGGGGAATGACCAGCAGCAGAAAGAGCTGGCCCACTGGCTGGAAGGCTGGAGCCTGTGCCTGGCGCAGATGAATTACCTGCGCACCGGCTACAAATCCCACGGCCTGCTGGACGTGCACTGGATCAGCAACGAGGACATAAAAAAGAAGACCAGCTTTGCCCTGAAGATAGACGCTGTAACCGATGCGGCCCGCCCGCTGCCCATGAAGAACGGCAGGGGTGAGCAGGGGTAGGGTTACCGACGGGATGATTTGCCGCCGGCGCGAACCAACAACGGCGGTTAATTCAAAAAATCTTGCAATTTATTCTGGTGAAAATAATATTTACAGAGCATTTCAAATGGTATAAAAAAGGGAAGCCGCTTGCGCCGGATAGATTTGCAAAACGACAGGAAGAAGCAATCGCGGGAACAAGGGAACTGGGGATGATCTGTTTAACACAGATTAAATTTATAAGAGATATATAAACAATTGTTCAGATACCGCTTATCTGGGAGAATAAACACCATTGTGTTTATGCAATTGATGGGCACATGCTAAAAAAAAGATAACGGACACATTGACAATGACGAGTAGCGATAGACATATTGCAATACAGACCAACATTACAACTGGACTGACTTGACATGACCAACAGTGCAACCGGAAAATGAAATGGAGAACAGACAAAGAAGAAAAATAAAATGCCTTCCCTTCGCATTTTTGAAAATTTCTGCCAGCACACATTTGGCACATTTGCATGTCGGGCGTTTTTGGCTGTTAAAAAAAGATACAGCCAAAAAGCCGCACGGCCTCCGGCAAACCTGCAAAAGAGCCAAATTTAACCCGGTTGCATTTATTGCAAAAGTACATTATTTTTGATAAATATTGACAAGTCAAAATAAATCTATCATGGATAGTTTCGGACAAAAAATCAGAAGTCTACGTGAATCACAGGAACTTCTGCTGAGACAGGTTGCAACAGCCATTGAAATTGACCAGGCATTACTCAGCAAGATAGAGAGAGGCGAAAGGATTGCAACAAAGAATCAGGTAATCGCCCTTGCAGACTTTTTTTGAAATTGATAAACGGGAACTACTAACCTTTTGGCTTGGCAAAAAAATCGCTTATGACATCAAGGATGAAGATATTGCGAATGATGCGTTAAAAGTAGCCGAAGAAGCCATACAATATTTAAAAACTCCAAAAGAAGAACTGACACATGTATAAAGACAGTGAAGAAATATCAACCGTAAACGAACCTCTTGGACTTTTTCCGACTGAGGTTGCTATAAAACCATTTCTTAAATGGGCGGGTGGAAAAACCCAGCTAATCCCCGAACTGTCAAAATACATCCCAACAAGTTTTAACAAGTACATTGAACCTTTTATCGGTGGTGGCGCATTTTTCTTTTACCTTAATCCGGAAAAAGCGACCATTTCTGATTCAAATGAAGAACTTATTATCACCTACAAAGCTGTTCGGGACAACGTAGAAGAAATCATAGAGATTCTTGATGGATATTACAATGAAGAAACCTTCTTCTATAAAATCAGGGCATTAAATCCGAACAAGCTATCGGATACCGAAAGAGCTGCAAGGTTGATCTATCTGAACAAAACATGTTTCAATGGACTGTACCGGGTAAACAAAAAGGGAGAGTTCAATGTGCCATACGGAAAAAGAAATGGAGAATTCCTCAACCAAGAACAATTACGGGATTCCAGTGAATTCCTCCAAAACGCAAAAATTCTTCATTCTGACTACTTGGCAACGCTGAAAAAATATGCCAAAGAAGGAGATTTCATATTTCTCGATCCACCTTACTATCCGGTTGGAAAATATTCAGATTTCAAAAGATATACCAAAGAATTTTTCTACCATGATGACCATGTAATTCTAAAAGAGGAATTTGACCGATTGGTAAAAATGGGTTGCAATGTTATCCTGACAAATTCTGACCATCCTGTTGTCATGGAACTATACAAGAGTTACGATCTTGAAAATCTTGGATTAGCAGCATAAGATACAATGAATTTAAAGTTCGACTTATCAGTAGCAGAAGGCTACTCCAGTAAATCACAGATTGCAAGAGTGCTTACTGAAAAGTGGGTTGGTACAAATGTATTTTGTCCGTCTTGTGGAAATCAGAAGTTGAATGATTTTGCAAATAATTCACCTGTAGCTGATTTCTATTGCAAAGACTGCAAATCAGAATATGAGCTAAAAAGTAAGAAAGATTCTTTCTCCTTAAAAATTGTTGATGGGGCTTTTGGGACAATGATTGAGAGGATTAATGCTGAAAACAATCCGAACTTCTTTTTCCTGAATTATTCGAATAGGGATTTAATGGTCAAAAATTTTTTAGTGATTCCAAAGCATTATTTCGTTGATGACATAATTGAGAAAAGAAAACCCTTAGGGCCAAATGCAAGACGAGCCGGATGGATAGGATGCAATATCCTCCTTCAAAACATTCCCGAATCTGGTAAGATCTTTTTTATAAAAGACTGTAAGATAAAATCTACTGATGAAGTACTCAATAGTTGGAAGAAAACAGCATTTCTTTCAAATCAAAAGAAGGAAAGTCGGGGTTGGACCATTGAAATAATGAATATCTTGGACAAGATTCCCAATAATAACTTTTCACTAAAAGATGTGTATTCTTTTGAAAATGAACTTCAAAGAAAATTTCCGAATAACAACTTTATTAAAGATAAAATTCGGCAGCAACTTCAAGTATTGAGAGATAAAGGATTGCTTGAGTTTAAAGGACAGGGTAACTACAAAAAAATCTAATAAAATGAAAAATCATCAAAACTTCTTTGCGCTCTGGGCTGAAGACATCAATCAATATTTACACACCGGATATAATTCAAAATGTATGAGTGAGGTTCATGCAGCTTTGTTAAGCTATGTAAGTGTTGATCAGGATAATCCTGAAAATATTAGCAGCGCGAATATTTATCAGCTTCTTCAAATGACTGGTTTGTCATTGGACGCTTCATACAGCAAATTTGAATACAGTGATGAATCGGAAAATCAGACGTTACAATTTAGAAAAGGAAATCAAATCCATTACAGCTATTTGAAATGAGCTATTGCTGCGTGAGGGATAGAAGTGGAAAGCCCACAGCGAAGCGAGGACTTGGAACGGATAGCCCGACCCGAAGGGACACGCCCAAAATTAATTATCCAAATCAGTCTCGAACGGAAGAAAATGGCGTGCAGCTTTCTACCAGCTTGGATTTGTGAGCTATGAAAAATACAAGATCAATGAGGAAGCCAAATCCGTTCAGGACCTATTCACGGAGATAGGTCTCTCCGACATCATCAATCCTTATCAAATTACACCGGCTGGACAAAAATTGATAACGGCTGCAAAGGTACCGGAGATCGAAGATATCTATCTCCGTCAATATTGCTGCTATGAGATTCCGAACTCTTTGGAAAGAAGTTTCCCTGGCGGAAAAATGAAGCCTTTTGTTCTTTTCCTCGAAGTTTTGAACCTTCTTCAAGACAAAGGGATGGACGGCTTTAATAAGTTTGAAACAGGTTTGTTTATACAGAAATTCCAAGATCACACAAGTACCTTAGCTAAGGAAATAATTGAAGAAGTTGTTGAATTCCGCGATAAAATGAGTAAGTGCACCACATCCAAAGAAATAAAGGCAGTTAAACAAGAATATTTAGCGGAACTACGGGAGTTTGCAGGAATTGACCCAAACTCTGTTGTAAGGGATTATTCTGACACAACCTTTAGATATTTTAGCCTCTCTGGCTTGTTTACAAGAATTAGTGATACGATTGTAATACGACCGAACAAGCGGGATTTTGCAAAAAAACTACTGGAATTAGAGCCGATATTCATGTTCTCAGATAATCCAATTGAGTATTTTAAGCAATTTTACTGGAACAGCTACCAAATACCAACGGATATCAAAGAGTTTGCACTGC
>JBAPTX010000073.1:0-6897 GCA_049282375.1 Calditrichia bacterium | reverse complement strand
GAACAAAAGATCGAAAAGAATCCGGAAGAAAAGTCTGATGAGCGTCAGGCGCGGGAAATGCCCGCAGCCGGGCAGCACCCCCATGATGCCAAACCTGCGACACGCCTGGATGATGAATTAGATTCCTTCTTCAAGAAAGGAATTCAGATTGATGATTTGATTAAAAACCTTGATAAAAAGGGAAAGAAATGAGAATAATTCATCATAAATTTGCTTCCCTTTTTATTTTTATCATGTTTCTGATTCTGTTTTTATCCGGATGTGCATCCGGTAAAAAGCAAATGAATTCCAAAACAGTTAAAGATTTTCAATCCGTTAAGCTGCACATTAAAGACTCGCAGGCTATAAATGGGATTGTACTTCAGAACCGGAATGGATACCTTTATTTTGTTCCGGAAAAAACACATGAACTGGATTCGGTCAGGATCGAATCAGTTGTCCGGATAGAACCGCTGGAACAACAGTATGATTTTCGTGCTTATCCGATAAGCGAAGCGGAAACTAACAAATATAAAACCAACCACTCCACCTATGGATATGCAGTTGGCGGTGCGGTTTTGGGCGCAGCCGCCGGTCTGGTGGCAGGACTGCCTTTCTGGTATGCTGAAGTGGGTGGAGTTCCCCCTTATTTAACTGCCGGTGCGGGTGCTATCGTGGGCAGCATTTATTTTGCTATACGCGGTCAGGAAAAAGACAGGCAGCGCTCTATTCAATATATTCGTGTGTTACGGCAGGAAGAGATTGATCTGGAAAACGAACTGGTGCTGGAGAAAGAAAAAATCAAAAAGCTGCAGGAACAGAAAGAAATGCTGAATGAGCAGCTAAAATCCAGGCAAAATAATACTTCTTCTGAAAACGAATAAGAGGGAAAAATGGGCCAGATATTTTCTCAAATTGATGAAGCCACAAAGTTCATTCGTCAGCATTCTGCTGCTGAACCGGAAGTAGGAATCGTTCTTGGAACCGGCCTGGGCGATCTTGCAGAAGAAATCCAAAAGGAGACGGTATTATCCTATGCCGATATTCCGCATTTTCCGGTATCCACTGTTGAGACACATGCCGGCAAATTGATCTTTGGAAAACTTGCAAATAGAGATGTTGTGGCTATGCAGGGGCGCTTTCATTATTATGAAGGTTATACCATGCAGCAGATTACTTTCCCTATCCGGGTAATGAAATTTCTGGGGGTAAAAACGCTGGTAATTTCCAATGCGGCAGGGGGAATGAATTTTTTGTTTGAAAAAGGCGATATCATGATAATGGAAGATCATATAAACCTGCTGGGGGATAATCCGCTGATTGGAAAGAACGATGAGCGTCTCGGACCCCGCTTTCCCGATATGTCCGAACCTTACAGCCGCCGCCTGATTCAACTGGCTGAACAGATTGCACTGGAAGAAAAAATTAAACTTCAGAAGGGCGTATATGTTGCGGTTGCCGGCCCCAATTTGGAAACACGTGCAGAATACCGCTTTTTAAGGGGCATCGGGGCAGATGTGGTCGGAATGTCCACAGTGCCTGAGGTCATTGTGGCCCGTCATATGAATCTGGAGGTATTCGGTGTTTCTGTCATAACAGATGAATGTTTTCCGGATGCCTTGCAGCCGGCTGATATCAGCGATATTATCCAAACTGCAAATAAAGCGCAGCCCCGTTTGACTTTATTAATGAAGAAGGTTGTGGAGAAATTATGAAATGACTCAACTGCCCCTGCAGGATCTTGGCAAAATTTTATTAGTCGCCGGCATTTTCCTGAGTTTACTGGGGGTTGTACTGTTGTTCTCTGGTAAAATTCCTTATATCGGGCGCTTGCCGGGTGATATCATTTTCAGACGCAGGAATTTTACTTTTTATTTTCCGATAACCACTCTCATCATATTAAATTTATTGGTTCTGCTGGCGGTATACTTATTCAGAAGGTAAGCTATTAAAAAGAGGTCATGATGTTCAAAGAAAAAGATGGAAAAATAAACCTTACTGAAACAGAAGAAAAAATTATTCAGTTCTGGGAAGAGCGGAATATTTTTCATAAAACGCTGGAAATCAGAAAAAATGCTGAACCTTTTGTCTTTTACGAAGGTCCTCCCACCGCGAATGGCCGTCCGGGAATACACCATGTGTTAAGCCGCACCATCAAAGATGTGGTTTGCCGTTTCAAAACCATGCAGGGCCGTCTGGTCCACCGGAAAGCCGGATGGGATACCCACGGGTTGCCGGTAGAAATTGAAGTTGAAAAGATGCTTGGTATTGATGGTAAAGAAGGTATCGAAGAGTACGGGGTGGATAAGTTTAATGAAAAATGCAAAGAAAGCGTCTTCAATTATAAAACAGAATGGGATGACCTGACCCGCCGGATCGGATATTGGCTGGATCTGGAAAATCCTTATATTACTTTTCATAATAGCTATATAGAGTCTGTCTGGTGGATTCTGAAGCAACTGCATGATAGAGGACTGATTTACCGTGGATTCAAAATTCTCCCCTATTGCCCTCGCTGCGAAACCCCGTTATCCAGTCATGAGGTCAGTCAGGGATACCGGGATGTGAAAGACCCTTCTGTTTTTGTCCGGTTTAAAATGAAAGATGAACCGGATACAGCCTTCCTTGTATGGACAACCACTCCTTGGACACTGATTTCCAATGTGGCCCTGGCCGTTCACCCGGAGGTTGAATATGTGAAGGTAGCCCATCAGGGAGAAAAGCTGATTTTAGCTGAAGCAAGAGCTGCCGCAGTATTCGGGGAAGATTATGAAGTGCTGGAAAGATTTAGCGGCAGGAAACTGCAGCACAAGAAATATGAACGCCTGTTTGATTTTGTCCCGGTGGAAAAGGAAGCCTTTTATGTTATTCCGGGGGATTTTGTTACCACGGAAGACGGAACCGGCATTGTTCATATTGCGCCGGCATTTGGCGAAGACGACTACCAGGCGGGGCTGAAATACGACCTGCCGGTATTGCGTCCCGTGGATCAAAGCGGGGAGTTTGAAGAGATTGTCAGCGATTACCGCGGCCGTTTTGTAAAAGAAGCGGATCCGCAGATTATAAAAGATCTGAAAACACGAGGTTTGCTCTTCCGCAGGCAGGTCGTTGAGCACAGCTATCCCCACTGCTGGCGGTGCGATACGCCTTTATTGTATTATGCCCGGGAATCCTGGTACATCCGAACAACCGAATTCAAGAGCAATTTATTAAAAAATAACAAGCAGATTTCCTGGTATCCGCCCGAGGTGGGGGAGGGCCGTTTTGGCGAATGGCTGAATAATAATGTGGACTGGTCGCTTTCCCGTGACCGCTACTGGGGTACGCCCCTGAATATCTGGGTTTGCAGCGAGTGTGAAGAACAGCAGTCCATTGGCAGTATTGCGGAACTTCGGGAAAAGGGAATGGATGTGCCGGAAAATATTGATCTGCATAAACCCCATGTGGACCATATTGTTCTAAAATGCTCCTCCTGCGGCGGAGAGATGAAAAGAACGCCGGAAGTAATTGATGTGTGGTTCGATTCCGGCAGCATGCCGTATGCCCAGTGGCATTACCCTTTTGAAAATAAAGAAAGGTTTGAAAAGAATTTCCCCGCTGATTTCATCTGTGAGGGCGTAGATCAGACCCGCGGCTGGTTTTATTCCTTATTGGCTATATCCACCATGCTGTTCGATAAACCCGCTTTTAAAAATATTGTGGTGAATGAGCTGATCCTGGACAAGGATGGTCAGAAAATGAGCAAATCCCGCGGAAATGCGGTGATTCCGGAAAATATCATTAACCGCTTCGGGGCGGATCCGCTGCGCTGGTATTTCATAACAGTAAGCGCACCCTGGGTTCCCAAACGGTTTGATACTGAAGGGATTGCAGAAGTTTTTCGTAAATTTTTTGATACGCTCTTCAATGTTTATGGGTTTTTTGCTCTATATGCAAATATTGACGGGTTTGACCCGCTTGGTGAAGCTGTACCGTTTGAAGACCGTCCTGAAGTTGACCGCTGGATTCTTTCTCTGCTCTATTCCCGCCTGGAATTTGTCAATAATCACCTCCAGAATTATGACATGACCCGCGCGGCCAGGGCGATTTCGGACTTTATTATTGATGATGTGTCCAACTGGTATGTACGGCGCAACAGGCGGCGTTTCTGGAAGGGGGAAATGAACAGTGATAAGCAGGCCGCTTACCATACCCTCTATGAAGTGCTGGTGACAACTGCCGGTTTAATCGCCCCCTTTGTTCCTTTTACTGCAGAAGAGATTTACCAGAATTTAAAAACGGCTGATATGCCGGAATCGGTGCATTTAACAGAATACCCCACTTTAACATCAGAAATGAAAGAAAGGCAGAATGCCGGGTTGGAGCAGCGCATGCAGGTAGCGCAGCAGGTGGTAGGAATGGCCCGGGCGCTCAGGAACAATGTCCGCTTAAAAGTCAGGCAGCCGTTATCCACAATTTTAATCACTTCACCCAGCAAAAAGGTGCGGGATGCTGCAGCTAAAATGGAAAAAATAATTCTTGAAGAAATTAATGTAAAAGAGATGAAGATCCTGGAAAAGGCCACAGAAGTAGTGGAAAGAAAGGCCCGCCCGCTGTATAAAAACCTGGGGCCCCGTATGGGTAAAATGATGAAAAAAGTGGCCGAAATTGTTGAAAACCTGAATACCGAAAGCATAGAGCATCTGGAAGCAAATGGGGAGATTACCCTGGATGTGGAAGGGACTCAAATCCATATTTTTATTGATGATGTCGAGATATACGATGAAAAAAGAAACGAGGATTTGGTAGTTCAAAGGGAAGATAATATATTAATAGCTCTTGATACCAGAATAACACCTGAATTAAAGAAGGAGGGGATTGCCAGAGAGTTTGTCAACAGGATTCAGAATCTACGCAAAGAAGCGGGATTTGAAGTTATGGATCGTATTCATATTTATTATAATGCTTCACAGGATTTAAGTAAAGCTATTCAGGAAATGTCCGATTATATTCAAACTGAAACACTGGCAAAAGAAGTAAAAGATGTATTGCAGGATGAGGGGGATATTAAACAGGACATTCAAATTGATGGGGAAAATTTTCCGGTTTCATTAAAAAAAGTATAAGTTTTATTGATATACAAGGAGTAAAAGATGGACGCGGAACAACAGGATCATTTAAAGAAAATATTGATTGCAAAAAGAAAAGAAGTCCTGGAACGGATTTCTCATTTACGGGAAGTTGCGCTGGAAACACCTAATGAATCCGGTACTAATTCGGGTTATTCATTTCATATGGCGGATCAGGGAACCGATGCCATGGAGAGAGAAAAGGCATTCTTGTTTTTATCCAGGGAAGAAAAATATCTGAAGCAGATTGAACGGTCTTTGAATGCAATGGATATGGGAGAATATGGTTTATGCCGTGTATGCGGCAAAGAAATTTCCAGGGAACGCCTGGAAGCAGTGCCCACTACCCGTATTTGTGTTCCCTGTAAACAGGCCGAATCCCGGAGAAAATAGTTGTTTTTACCGAAAATTCATGGATATCCATATCTAAAATCTATTGTTTCAATTGTGATTTCCGTATTGGCCCTGGACCAGTTAACCAAGATACTGGCCAGGGTCTATTTACAACCGGTTCATTCCGTTTCTGTACTGGGCGATTTTTTCCGTCTTACCTATGTGGAAAACCCGGGAATCGCTTTTGGAATTCGCGTCAATAATAAGGTATTTTTCACCATTTTATCGCTGATTGCGGTGGCGGTCATTTTTTATTATCTGCTGATTCTGCGGGAAAAGCATTTCCTGCGGTTTTCTTTTGCCATTATTCTGGGAGGTGCCGTGGGCAATCTTCTGGACCGGTTTCTTTATGGCAGGGTTGTCGATTTTTTTGATTTTGATTTTTTTAATATTCAAATGCCTTCCTTTAAATTCCTTTTTTTTGAATTTCATGGTTATTATATGGACCGTTGGCCCGTTTTTAATATTGCAGACGTTGCAGTGAGCATCGGTATGATATTGATAATATTTTACACCATTTTTGACAGCGTGGAGGAGAAACAGAAAGAAAATGTCCTCCCGGAAAAAGAATAAACTTCAGGTTCTCCCCTCCGAAACCGGAAGCCGGGTTGACAAGTTTTTGGCATCACGGCTCACGGAGTATTCCCGCTCATTTTATAAAAAAATAATTGAAGCCGGTTTTGTAACAGTCAACGGCCGGAGTATAAAAACTTCTCATCAGTTAGCTGCCGGCGATGAAGTTGTCATTTCCCTTCCCGCAGCAGAACCCCGGAAAATTGAGCCCCAGGACATTTCCCTGAACATCGTGTTCGAAGATGACCATCTTATCGCCATCAATAAACCGGCGGGGATGGTGGTGCATCCCGGCGCCGGCAACCGCACGGGAACCCTGGTAAATGCACTTCTGCACCACTGCAGCTCATTATCCCGGCTTGGCGGCGACACCCGCCCGGGAATTGTTCACCGGCTGGATAAGAACACTTCCGGGATCCTGGTAGCTGCCAAAACGGATCAGGCTTATTTAAAGCTCAGCAGACAATTTCAGGATAAAAGCGCACATCGGGAATACCTGGCGCTGGTTTGGGGCCGCATGGAACAGCGGCAGGGGGAAATAGAGACTCTGCTTAACCGCAGTAAAAGGGACCGCAAAATTTTTTCAGTATCAGAAACAGGTAAAAATGCGGTTACTATGTTTGAAGTAGAACAAGAGTATCCTGATTTCTCATTGCTGCGTCTGCGGTTGAAAACGGGCCGGACTCACCAGATCCGCATCCATATGAACCATATTAATCATCCGGTATTTGGCGATCCGGATTACCACGGGCGGGGTAAACAACTGGGACGGCTGAATCAGCAATCATCCAAAAATTTCATTAAATCTATTTTGAAGGATTTTCCCCGGCAGGCCCTGCATGCC
>JBAPTX010000072.1:0-3975 GCA_049282375.1 Calditrichia bacterium | reverse complement strand
CCTCAACACCATCGGTATCGCTGGCGGTAAGGTGCAGTTCCAGATAATACAGGTCCTCCACCGGAAACAAGCGGGAGACATGCCGGGACTCGATTGAAAGGTCTTTAAAATAGGGTAAACCATCCAGGAAAAAAGAGTGGGTGGAAGTGCCGGGCAGATCAAATTTCAGGGTGTCTGCGGCAAAACCGGCCGCAGCAGCAATTGCAGTATAACTGCCGGCCGGCAGTTGCTTGAATCCGAATGTTCCTTCCGGTCCGGTTACCGAAATCCGGTTTTCCGGTTTCAGGAGAACGCTGGCGCCGGAAAGTAAAGAGCGGGGCTGATGGGGATAGTAAGTATGAACTGTTCCCTGAAATGAATAGGTCTCTGCCGAATTTGACTGCAGCGGATTATCCCGCGGGGCATCAGACCAGCAGCCGCTGAGAAAAAGCAGTGCCAGGAGAAAAACGCCCCTCAAAATGAATTTTGGTAATGTGCGGCAGTAAGGGGAATAAAGGTGCATGAAATAAATAAAACCTTTAGGTAACTCCGGTTATCTTTCAGGAGACGGGATGTGATTAAAATTTTTCAATATTTAAACTGAACTCTTTATATTACACCGTAAATATATCATTATTCAGCCAAACAAAACAACATTAAATTCCATAAATGCGAATGATTTGCACGCATTGGTGCATAACTGTTACAATGGGATTCATATTTTTTATGAAATTGTGATACTTTTGTAATTCTTTTCCGCTAGAATAGCGCTGACTGGCGGGATCGGATTTTCTGGCATTGTTATTGAATCTCTTTATTTTTAAAGGTTGATTTTGCACAAAACCGGAACCATAAAAATAAGATTCACCGGGGCAGATCACCGGCAGGTGTTCAGTCTGCCAACTTCTGAAGTCCATAATCCTGAATTTGTTTGTTTCATCTGCAGAAATGCGGATTCCGGATTTTATGATTTTTATAATGATTAAACTTAAATAGAAAGGGGTTTCACGATGCGGATTTCATTTAAATACAGTTTATTCCTGATGTTTATGCTGGTGTTTACCGTTTCGACAGGCAGTAGTACCGCCCAGCAGATTGTCACTCTGGATGCGGTAAAGGATAATACATTGTATGAAGATGCAAACGGAGGTCTCAGTAATGGGGCCGGGCAACATTTTTTTGCCGGAAAAACCGCCGGGGGAGAGGTCCGGCGGGGCCTGGTTAAATTCGATGTGGCGGGAAATATTCCGGCAGCCAGCACCATCGACAGTGTTTTTCTGGTGCTGAATTTATCCCGGACCATCAGTGCCGCGCATACCGTATCGCTGCACCGGCTTTTGAATGACTGGGGAGAAGGCACTTCCGATGCACCGGGGCAGCAAGGCGGCGGAACGGCGGCAACCGTGAATGATGCCACCTGGATTTACACCTTTTACAATACCGATTTCTGGACAACAGCGGGCGGTGATTTTTCAGCAACTGCCTCAGCCAGTTTACCGGTTAACTCGCCGGGAGTTTACACTTGGGCTTCCACCCCGCAAATGGTGGCAGATGTGCAGGACTGGCTCAATAATCCCTCCGCGAATTTCGGGTGGGCGCTGCTGGGGAATGAATCTGCTGACGGAACAGCCAAACGCTTTGATTCCCGTGAAAACCCCACCGCCGCCAACCGGCCCGCTTTAATGGTTTATTACAGTCCGGCAACGGCCATCCGGGAAAATGACCAACAGCTCCCGGAAGATTACCGGCTGGCTCAAAACTATCCAAATCCATTTAACCCGACTACCCGGATAGAATTTTCTGTTCGCGAAGCGGGAGTGGTCAGCTTAACTGTTTTTGATAATATCGGCAGGCGGGTTGCAGTGCCAGTTCAGGGACATTTAAGTGCCGGGAACTACACTGTTCATTTTAATGCAGAACACCTTTCCTCCGGCATTTACTACTATTCACTTCATGCGGGGAATCACACCCTTACCCGTAAAATGCTCCTGCTTCGCTGATTAAAAAAGGGAAGCAAAAGAGGGTGAAAATGTGGCAATTCGCCCGATTCATGCTTATACTCAGTAAATTATAGAAGGAGGGAATATGTCTTCCCATCCCCGGCAGTCCCGAAGATCGATTGTCCGCTGGTTTAGCGCAATAGTCCTCAGCTCCGCCTTTCTGGTGATTATTTTTCTCGTCAGCCGTTTGCAGGCCATACCCGTGCAGGGTGAACCCGAAACCTCCGATCTCCAAAAGCAGGTGATGGATATTTTCAGCCGTAACTGCACTTCTGCCGGCTGTCATTCCGGCACCTATCCTCAACAGGGGATGGATTTGACACCCGATATGTTTTTTGAAACTACAGTTAACCAGCCCAGTGTGCAGAAGCCAGGGCTTAAGCGGGTTCAGCCGGGTAATCCGGACAGCAGTTATCTGGTAATGAAAATAATGGGTGCGGAAGGAATTACCGGTTTGCGGATGCCGTTTGGAAGGGAGCCGCTGAGCCAGAAAGAGGTATCCACAATTGTGGAATGGATTAAAAGTCTTGCGGGATCGGAAAATCTGCCTGCGGCAACAGCACAAAACCCGCCCCTGCTTCCTTTTGCCGGATGGAAAGTGGTTAACAGCCCTACTGCCCGCACTCTGGAGTCCGGCCGCTGGTTATTTCTGATTGGGCACCGCTTTTTCCCGAGAGTGAACGACGGCTATAACACCCTTTACGGTCTGGATGGTTCTGCGGGTATGTTTTTGAATCTCGGGTATGCAATTAGCGATAACCTGCTTGTGAACTTAGGCCGCAGCAATGTTGAAGACGATGTTGAATTATCCCTTCGTTATAATTTGAAAAGACAGTACACTGAGGATGCTATTCCTTTAGCCGCAGCCGTTCAGTTTACAACCAACTGGCTGACTCAGGAAGTGGAAGGCAAGGACCGTTTGCGGTCGGAAGCATTTAAATACAGCCTGCAGGTTCCCGTTTCTCATCAACTTGCCCCGGGATATTCTATTATTGTCGTTCCCGGAATTCTTTTGAATCCGGACAGCGAAACGGAAGGTGAAGATCCGCTGATCACGACCGGATTCGGGGGAAAAGCCCATCTTTATAAATCCGTTTCCGTTATCGGGGAGTGGTCGGCTATCCTGACAGGCTACTCATTAACCCGGACTTTAGGTGAATACAACCGGTTTGATACCTGGGCTGCAGGGATCGAAATCGATGTCGGTGGTCATGCCTTTCAAATAGTGGCCACCAATTCCATGGGACTGACCACCGATCAGTATATGCGCGGCGGGGATCTGGATATTCGTGATGGTGATCTTCGGCTGGGTTTTAATATATTTCGAATTTTGCAATTCTGAGGAGGAATTGTATGTTGAATTTGCGAAAAAAGAACCTCATCTTTTTCCTGCTGAGCAGTACTACCGTTTTGTTGATGCTGGTTTCAGCCTGTGAACATGCCGATCCCGTCCAGCCGGAAAGTCTGACACCCACACTGGAAAGTATTCAAACAAATATATTCAATCAAAGTTGTGCGGTTTCCGGCTGCCATACGGGTTCCGGCGCCCCGCTGGGACTTGACTTGAGTGAAGGCCGGGCAGAGCCGAACCTGATTAATGTTCCCAGCAAACAGGTGCCTTCTTTTATGCGCATCCGCCCGGGTGATCCCGATAACAGCTATCTCGTCCTCAAGATTGAAGGAGATCAGCAGATACAGGGTGAGCGCATGCCGCGCGGGCGCTCGCCATTGCCGCAGGAGCAAATTGATATTATCCGGCAATGGATCGCCAATCTGGCGGTGGGAAATGATCCCGTGGTTGGCGATATTCCGGACCAGGTGATTGACCGGGGCGGCAGTTTTGCACCCATAAATCTGGATGACTATGTGGATGATCCCAACAACATGGACGCTGAAATCAGTTGGACGGTAAGCGGGGAAACCCATCTTTCCGTTGCCATCAGTGCCGATCGGGTTGCCGTTGTGAGCCTGTTGGATTCGACCTGGTCAGGAAGCG
>JBAPTX010000071.1:0-10390 GCA_049282375.1 Calditrichia bacterium | reverse complement strand
CCATTGAAACGGCTCCTTTTTCATAATTTTGAACTAAAACTACGAACCCACTGGAGACCAGTGGGTTGTCGGATTGGTGGTCGGGGCGAGAGGATTCGAACCTCCGACCTCCTGGTCCCGAACCAGGCGCGCTAACCAGGCTGCGCTACGCCCCGAAATAACGGCGACAAATATATCCAAATTCTACAGGCAATTCAAGGGGAAAGGAAAATCGGCAGCAACCACGCCGGCCGCAAACCGGCATCCGGCATTTACATTTACGAAATGGTTACCGCAGAACAACGACTGGTAAAGGAAATCCCGGTGGCGAAGTAAATAGTTATAGCCTGACATTAGAATTCACCAGACATGAATGGGTTGGTGGTTTTGAGATCATACAAATGACAAATAGAAATAAGGTGCAGTTTTGTATACATTCGGGTTGATTCTGTCATGTTTCTTATGCCCAGCATTTATGACAAAGAAACTTTAGGGAGTTATCCGACCAGATCTATTAATCCAAAATCATTTGCTTTGATTCGAGAAAGTATTTAGAATAAAATCGCCAGGATTATTGTTGGTTAAATATCTGGTGAGGAGACATATAATGGCGATAATTTCAATGTTTTATGGAATTATCATATCAATGTATTATCTGGATAATAAAAAACATCATACGCCTCATATTCACGTAAAATATCAGGAAGAAGAAGCCGTTATAACTATCCCGAATGGAGATGTTTTAGAATGAGAAATACCCTCAAATAAAATGAAATTGGTTCTAGCATGGATCGAAATCCATCAAGAGAGCTTAATGGCTAATTGGGAGTTGGCCATTAACGGCGAAAATGTTTTTAAAATTGATCCATTAAAATAGAGAAGTTATTATGAATCCAAGAGTGAAAAAAGTAAAGCCAAAGGATGATTATACGCTTGTTTTAACTTTTACAAACGAAGAAGTTAAAATTTTTGATATGAAACCATATTTAGAAATTGGTATTTTTAAAGAACTAAGAGATAGAGGTAAATTTAATTCTGTGCGCCCCTTTTTAGGCAGCATTCAATGGCAGGAAGGGCAAGATTTGTGTCCAGATACTTTATATATTGAAAGCAAAAAAGCTGTAGAGTCAGAAAATCCAGAAGTCAAAAACCATTAGAATTCAGCAGGTCGGCATCAAAATATATTCATTCAGAGGACCGTTGGTGAGCACCCTGCTGGATGATTTTCTGCCTGCCGGCTACCATCAGGTAATGTGGTCCGGCAGCAACCACGCCGGGTCGCAAACCGGCATCCGGCATTTACATTTACTAAATGGTTACCGCAGAAAAGCGATTTGTAAAGAAAATGCTGCTGGCGTATTGGATTGCAATTTTGCAATCCGCAGAGATGAAATTACCAGCCCTGTTTCAGTGAAGCGCTTTTCAGGACCCACTTCCAAAAAAGCCCGGCTATTAACCGGGCTTTAATTTTTTAATCAGATTTCAGTTAACCGCCGATCTTGTTCAGCGCCTGCTCGATATCACTCCGCAGATCTTCCACATTTTCACATCCCACCGACATGCGGATCAGCTCGTCCGCAATACCGGCGGCTTCCCGCTCCTCCCGCGAAACGGAGGCATGGGTCATGGAAGCGGGGTGTTCAATAAGCGATTCCACACCGCCCAGCGATACCGCCAGAGTAAACAACTCCACATTATCCATTACAACCTTGCCACCCCTTAATCCGTTTTTCACACCAAAGGAGATCATGGAGCCGAAACCGTCCATCTGTTTCTTGGCAACGGCATGCTGAGGATGGTCGGGTAATCCCGGATAGCTCACCCAGGTCACGTTGGGATGCTGTACAAGAAACGGCGCCAGTTCCATGGCATTCTGCTGGGCTCTTTCCACCCGAAGCGGCAGGGTGCGAATGCCCCGCAGCACCAGCCAGGCCTGATGCGGATCCATGGTGCCGCCCAGCAGGTTGAGCATCGGTTTAATTCTGTTATACAGTTTTTCATTTTTGGTGATGATCACGCCGCCCACCACATCGCTGTGGCCGTTCAGGAATTTGGTCAGGCTGTGCACCACCACATCGGCACCCAGATCCAGCGGCCGCTGCAGATGAGGGCTGGCAAAAGTATTGTCCACCACCAGCAGCAGATCATTACGATGAGCAATTTCGGCAATTTCGTGAATATCGCTGATGGAAATAGTGGGATTGGCCGGTGATTCAACAAATACCAGTTTTGTATCCGGCAACTGCAGCGCTTCCTTCACATTGGCTGAGACAGAGGTATCTACAAAGGTCGATTTAATTCCGAAGCGGGAAAACTGCTTTTCCAGCGCCACCCGGGTAGGGCCGTACACAGAAGCCGTGCTCACCACATGATCGCCTTTACTGAGCAACGCCAGCAGCACGGTAGTAATGGCAGCCATTCCGGTGGCGGTGGCCATTCCGCCGTATCCGTTTTCCAGTGCGGTAATGTTTTCCTCCAGCGCTTTAATGGTCGGATTGCCCATTCGGGTGTAAATAAATCCGTCACTTTCTCCGGCAAACCGCGCCGCCCCGTCGTCCGCATTACGGAATGCAAAAGTGGAGCTCTGGAAAATCGGTACCGAGACTTCTCCGAAAATCGATGGCTTAAGGTTGCCGGCGTGAATGGCTCTGGTAGTTTTGTGCAGAGGTTTTGAACTTTCTTTCATGATATACTATTTGTCTCCCTGAGTTAGTTTTATTTCCATATCCGTTTAAGGCACCGGCAAAGAAAATTACCGTTTGGCCTGCAATAGAATTTCTCAAAAGAGGATCTGCTTACCCTCTAATGATGGCAATCTCCCTGATGGTCCTGACATTCTTCATATCCGGCAATTTCTCCCTGCAGATAACGGCTTACAATCTCATCCGCTGTGCCGCCGGCTGCGGTAATCACCTGAATATTTGCATCACTGAACTTCATGGCCGCTTTGCGCCCCATGCCCCCGGCGATTACCACATCGGGATTAAACTGTTTAAGGTGTTTGGGAAGATGACAGCCTCCGCCATGCCCTTCGGGCTGCGGATTGGCATAATATTCTGATTTTAGAATCTGGTTATTTGAACTCACCTCATAAACCAGGAATCCTTCACTTCCGCCAAAATGCTGTGATAATACCGGTTTTCCGCCGGGGTGACTGTCCACGCTCACTACAATTCTGCGATTCATTTTGCCTCTCTTTTTGTTTTATTTATTTAACAGTGATTGAAATATCCGCTGTTTTAAGGGTTCTCCCGGCAATCAAAACAGGTGCCGTAAAACTGGATAACATGGCTGCTGATATTAAAGCGGAATTTTTCGGAAAGGGCAGTTTCCACTTTCTGCAGAAGTTTTACTTCTTCATCCACAAAATCTTCATAATCCACTATCCGCTTACAATTTACGCAGACCAGATGGTGGTGATGCCCCGGTTTATTCGGGCTCTCGATTAACTCATAGCGGCTGCGGCCGTCCCCGAACTGAAACTTGGAAACAATGCCCATTTTTTCCAGCAGCTCCATTGTGCGGTAAACAGTGGTTAAACCGATACTGGGATTCTCTGAATGAACCCGCAGGTAGAGGTCTTCCGCAGAAAGATGCTCACGAGTATCCTTCAAAATTTCCAGAATTTTTACTCGCGGTCCGGTAAGTCTTAGCCCCCGGCTTTGCAGCATGTTTTTCCATTCACTTTTATCCATCGAAAGGGTCATCCTAATGAAAATGATTACCATTAATAATTTAGTCTTGGAATCAAGCTTTACAAACGCAATTTTATTTTTTCGGAATACAAATAACCGAACCTGTGAAATTTCCAACTATATTTCAATAATTCTTTTTTTCAGCTTGTTTCATTTGCTGAGGCAAGTTTATATTCAGACAAAATAGTCTTATATCGGCTTTGCCGGAGAAACAGAATGGAAACAAATGAATATAAGCTTACAAAATACTGGATGATCATTTCATATAGATAAAGGAGAGTTTTTATGTCGACAAGGAGACTGTGGTTTGGATTTGCTGCCGTTATCATCTTCTCGTTTGCAGTACTGGTTTATTACGGGACGGAAATATATCAGAAAAAACCGCCGGTGCCCCAGCGGGTGATTACCGAAAATGGCGAAACCATATTTACGGCTGAAGAAATTCTAACCGGTCAAAATGTATGGCAGTCCATCGGCGGGCAGGAAGTCGGCACCGTCTGGGGCCACGGTTCCTATGTGGCGCCGGACTGGTCTGCCGACTGGCTGCATCGGGAAGCACAATTTATCCTGAACAACTGGGCCAGCGAAAATTACAACCGGAGTTTTGATAATCTGGATGATGAAAAACAGGCTGCCTTAAAAGTTCGCCTGCAGAAGGAGCTGCGCACCAATCGTTATAATCCGGATACCGGCGAGCTGGTGATTTCCGCTGTGCGTGCCCGGGCTATCCGGCAGGTGAGTCAGCATTACAGCGGCCTGTTCATGAACGATCCTGCTTTGGGCCATTTGCGGGAAGCCTATGCCATTCCTGTTAACAGCATCAAAAGCCGGGAACGGATGGACCAGATGAACGCCTTCTTTTTCTGGACTTCCTGGGCAACCGTCACCAACCGGCCGGGCTCGGAGATTACCTACACAAACAACTGGCCGCCGGATGAACTGGTGGGTAATAAACCGACCAGTTCCCTGATTCTATGGACCGGGTTCAGTGTAATACTCCTGCTTGCCGGAATCGGACTGCTCACCTTCTACTATGTTTCCAGAAAAGAAGATGAAATTGCCTATGAGGATTTGCCCAAGCGGGACCCGCTGCTGGGTTTAAAACCCACACCTTCCATGAAAGCCACTCTGAAATATTTCTGGGTAGTGGCTCTGCTGTTCATTGTTCAGATCATCATGGGCGTTGTCACTGCTCATTATGGTGTGGAAGGAAGCGGCTTTTACGGCCTGAGTCTGGATAACCTGCTGCCCTACTCCGTTTCCAGAACCTGGCATGTGCAACTGGCAATTTTCTGGATTGCAACTTCCTGGCTTGCCACGGGCCTATTCATTGCCCCGGCAGTATCGGGCAAAGAACCCAAATTCCAGCGGCTGGGCGTCAATGTTCTGTTCGGCGCTTTGCTGGTGATTGTGGTAGGCTCCCTTCTGGGGCAATGGGCCGGCGTGATGCAGAAGCTGGGATACACCGGAAATTTCTGGTTCGGGCACCAGGGATACGAATATGTGGACCTGGGTCGTTTCTGGCAGATTTTCCTCTTTGCCGGGCTTTTTATCTGGCTGTTCCTGATGGCACGTGCCATCTGGCCGGCTTTTAAAATGAAAGACCAGAACCGCAGCCTGCTGGGAATGTTTCTGGTCTCCTCCGCCGCCATTGCGCTCTTCTACGGCGCCGGGCTGATGTGGGGACGGCAGACCAATCTGGCGGTTGCCGAATTCTGGCGCTGGTGGGTCGTGCATCTCTGGGTGGAAGGTTTCTTTGAAGTTTTTGCCACAGTCGTTATTGCATTCCTGTTTGTACGGATGGGATTGCTGCGCTCCAGGATTGCCACTGCCACCGTGCTGTTTTCCACAATCATTTTTCTCTCCGGCGGCATTATCGGCACTTTTCATCATCTCTACTTTTCCGGGACACCTACAGCGGTAATGGCGCTGGGGGCGACTTTCAGCGCGCTGGAAGTGGTGCCGCTGGTGCTAATGGGTTTTGAAGCTTACCATAATCTCACATTAAGCCGCGCCACCAAATGGATACAGGCTTACCGCTGGCCAATCTACTGCTTTGTGGCGGTTGCCTTCTGGAATCTGGTCGGCGCCGGAATTTTCGGTTTTCTGATCAATCCGCCTATAGCTCTCTATTATATGCAGGGGCTGAATACCACCCCGGTTCACGGCCACACGGCGCTGTTCGGCGTTTACGGGATGCTCGGAATCGGTTTAATGCTCTTTGCATTGAAGGGCCTGGCGGCGCACAAAGTCTGGAAAGAACCGCTGATCAAGTTTTCATTCTGGGCCATAAATATCGGTCTGGCGCTGATGGTGCTGCTGAGCGTTCTGCCGGTGGGCCTGGCGCAGACCTGGGTCAGCGTAAAATACGGACTCTGGTATGCCCGATCTGCCGAATTCCTGCAGAATGATACCCTGCAGTTTATCCGCTGGCTGCGCGTTATCGGAGATACCATTTTTGCACTGGGTGCAGTCGGGCTGGCCATTTTTATTTTCGGATTGAAGGGCGGATGGTCGGTTGAAAAAGAAGCTGATATTAGCGAAGAGAGCTATCCCACCATCGAAGAAAAAGGATATTCCGGCGCGACCCGCCCGTAATGTCTATTCTGCTGTCATATTGAAGGCCCGGCACCCCCGGGCCTTTTTTTTGACTCACCTTGACGATTGCAGGAATATTTAGAATATGCTTTGGTGTAGCGAACTCCATTATTATATATAGCGCAGGCAAAGCTGTAATACTCAAACACTTAGCGGATACCGAAATGAAACTGAAACTGCACTGGCAAATTTTAATCGGACTGGCATTGGGAGTTATTATTGGATTCTTATCCCGCACAATGGGATTTCAGGAATTTGTAGCGGAAGATCTGGCCGTTCTCGGCACAATTTTTCTGCGGGCGCTGCGCATGATTATTGTTCCGCTGATTCTCTCTTCCATCATTTCCGGAGTAACCAGCATCGGATCAGCGGAAAGTTTCGGGCGGCTCAGCCTGAAAACGGTCACCTATTATATCACCACCAGCCTGTTTGCGATAATTACCGGACTAATACTGGTTAATCTGATTCAGCCGGGAGTGGGTGCCGAACTGGGATTTGAAAAAATGCCGGAGGAGCTTTCCGCCAATGTGGATAAACTGGGCGATACCCTGCTGGGGATTATTCCCACCAATCCGCTGCGCTCCATGGTGGAAGGGGATATTCTGCCGGTGATCTTTTTTTCCCTGCTGTTCGGTTTTTTTATCACAAAAACCCCCAATCCCTACCGCAAACATCTCACTACTTTTTTTCAAAGCGTGTTTGAGGTGATGATGCGCATGACCCATTTTATCATCCGTTTTACTCCCATCGGGGTATTTGCACTGATTGCCAAAATTATTGCCCAGACCGGATTTGAAGTATTCGCGCCGCTGGGCAGTTACATGTTAACTGTGATCTGTGCCCTTTTTATCCATGCCTTTATCACACTGCCCGCCCTGCTCTATTTTATCGGCAGGATAAATCCCCTGGCCCATTTTCAGGCAATGTCCGCCGCGCTGATGACGGCATTTTCCACAGCCTCTTCCTCCGCCACCCTGCCGCTGACCATCGATTCAGTTGAAAACAATGCCGGCGTATCCAATAAAGTCAGCAGCTTTGTGCTGCCGCTGGGCGCCACCATCAATATGGACGGAACAGCGTTGTACGAATGCATCGCCGCCATGTTTATCGCCCAGGTTTACGGCATCGGGCTGGGGATTTTTGAGCAGTTCATCGTAGTTCTGACAGCCCTGCTGGCCAGCATCGGCGCTGCCGGTATTCCCATGGCGGGCCTGGTGATGATCACAATTGTTCTGCGCGCGGTCGGTTTGCCGCTGGAAGGTGTGGGGCTGATTCTGGCTGTGGACCGCATACTGGATATGATGCGGACATCAGTTAATGTGTGGAGCGACAGTTGCGGCGCAGCCGTTATCGCCCGCAGCGAAGGCGAAACCGAACTGAAAGTGCTGCGGGAAACGGCCGCACGGAGTTGATCAGATTTTGTTCACCGCGGCAGCGGCCTTAAAGTCACGTTCGGTTATTCCACCGGCATCATGCGTGCTGTAGCGCAGGGAAACTTTGTTGTAAACGTTGAATATTTCGGGATGATGATCCTGCTCTTCCGCTAAATCTGCAACTTTATTAATAAACTGAACCGCCTCTTTGAAACCGGCAAACTGCCATTCTTTTTTAATGGCTTCCTTATCGATATGCCAGCCTTCCAGCTTATCCACTCTCTCACAGATTTCTTCCGGACTTAACTTTTGCATAATACAGCCTCCTTTTTTTTGAATCGCTGATAATTTTGTCTGTACTACTCATGATACCGATTCAATTGTTCCGGAAAAGCACTGCAGAAAGAGGATACGGCCGCTAATACTTTTATGTCTCTAGTTATCAGAAAATGATCTAATTACAGGGCTAAAGTCCATTTTTTATAGCTTCTTTAATCCCGGCTTAAAAGCCGGGGCAATTTATACTACCCGATTGCTAAAGCATCATCCTTCGACGGGGCTCAGGACGACATGATATTTTGGCGAAAATCTGCAATCCCGAATCTCCAATCTGCAATCAAGTCACTCCGGTTCTCCGATACGCCCATGCTCCTGTTTTTTCCCTCACAAAAAAGCCGCTGCAAAAATCACAGCGGCTTTTAAAATAAATCCGACAATTCAATCCTGATTTTATTCTTCTGCTTCTTTTTTGCTGAAATACCAGTCAGTTACTTCATATTCGGATTTCATCCGTTTTTCCGCATCTTCCTGAGTGACCGGCGGCGGCACAATCACCTTTTCTCCCCGCTGCCAGTTTTCCGGCGTGGCAACGCCTGTTTCGTCCGAAGTCTGCAGTGCCCGTACCAGACGCAGAATTTCATCAATACTGCGGCCGTTAGTCAAGGGATAGTAAATCATCGCCCGCAGCGTCTGGCTGGGGTCGATCACAAACACTGCCCGCACGGCGCTGGTATCGGCTGCACCCGGATGTATCATGCCGTATTTTTTGGCAACTTTCATATCCAGGTCCGCAATGACCGGGAATGGAATTTTGACCTTAAAGTTATCTTCAATATTGCGCACCCATGCAATATGGGAATAAACGCTGTCTATGCTGAGTCCGATCACATCGCACTCCAGTTCATTAAATTCATCGAATTTTCGGGCAAAAGCGATAAATTCAGTTGTGCAGACCGGGGTAAAATCAGCCGGGTGTGAAAAGAGCACCACCCATCTTCCCTTATAATCCGACAGGCTTTTTGATCCGTGAGTGGTCAATGCTGTAAACTGCGGTGCCGCCTCATTTAACCGCGGCAGGCCGGCGTACTCTTCTGGAATAACTGTTTTCTCTTCGTTCATCTTAAACTTCCTCCGGTTGAGTTTAAATTGTTGTAAACGGTTATTTGATACTCTCAAAGGCCCAAAAGTTACAAAATGCACATCCTTCTTCAAATATAAATTTCCAGATTTTTAAAAGCCTATTTTTTCGATTCCATTGTTTTCCCAATTCGGCATTATTACTTTGTTCGGGTCGGAAATGCAGCCGCTCTTCTCACTTATTTCAGCCGGTGCGATTCTAAATACAGCCCGGATTTTTCCTTGAAAATAAAATTACAGAGGGTTGATTATGGATGTGGAAATATTGGCGCGGATTCAATTTGCCATTACCATTGGATTTCACTACATCTACCCGCCGCTGAGTATCGGATTGGGCCTGTTGCTGGTGATGATGGAAGGAATGTATCTGAAAACCGGTAAAATTATTTACGAGCAAATGACCCGTTTCTGGGTAAAAGTGTTCGGACTAACCTTTGCCATCGGCGTAGCCACCGGAATTGTAATGGAATTTGAATTCGGCACCAACTGGGCGGCCTACTCCCGTTTTGTGGGAGATATTTTCGGCAGTGCGCTGGCGGCTGAAGGCATCTTTGCTTTTTTCCTGGAATCCGGATTTTTGGCGATTCTGGTTTTTGGCTGGAACCGGGTGGGGCCTAAAATGCATTTCTTTGCCACTTTAATGGTTTCCCTGGGGTCCATGTTCAGCGCCGTATGGATCGTAATCGCCAACTCCTGGCAGCAGACACCTGCCGGTTACCATCTGGTGGAGCATGGCGATAAAATCCGGGCGGAAATAACCAGTTTCTGGGATATGGTATTCAACCCCTCATCAGTGGAAAGACTCCTGCATACCCTTGGCGGCGCCTGGCTTGCCGGGGCCTTCCTGGTCATCAGTGTCAGCGCTTTTTACCTGTTAAAAAAACGGCACGTGGAGTTTGCCCGCAGTTCGCTGAAGATTGCCCTGATTCTGGCACTGATCGCTTCTCTTTACCAATTGTTAACCGGCCATCAGAGCGCTGTTGGCGTCAGCCGGAATCAGCCGGCCAAAATGGCTGCCGTGGAAGCCCATTTTGATGCCTCGCAACCGGCAGGAATGTATTTATTCGGCTGGGTGAATGAAGACAAGCAGAAAGTGGATTTCGGCATTAATATCCCCGGCTTGCTCAGCTTTTTAATTTATTGGGATCCTTCTCATCCGGTTACCGGATTAAATCATTTCCCGCCGCAGGACCGTCCCCCGGTAAATGCCGTTTTTCAGTCCTATCACCTGATGGTGGCAATCGGCATGCTACTGATTTTGATTTCTCTGATCGGCGTTTATTACCTTTGGCGGGGAACACTGCTGGAAAAAAAATGGCTTCTTTATGT
>JBAPTX010000070.1:0-2342 GCA_049282375.1 Calditrichia bacterium | reverse complement strand
GGCCTCTATTTTGCATCGGAGTGGGACAGCCGCTACCGCACGCCCCTTTCCAGCCATGACCCGGGTGAGGCGCCTTTGCCGGGCGGATTATTGGTGACAAATTACGGAAAGGGCATTTTCATTTATACCGGATATTCCTTTTTCCGTCAGTTGCCTGCAGGAGTGCCCGGCGCCATGCGGCTGTTCGTCAACTTAATTGAAGCGAATCCCCCTGATGGAGAATAATATTTTCAAAGAAAAAACGCCGGCGGAAGAACCGGCGCTGCTGCTGAAAAGCTGGAAAGCCTGGTATAGTGCGGTTCTGCTGCTGCTGTTGGGAGAAATAATACTGTTCTGGGCATTAACCATCATTTACAAACCTTGAGAATGGGGAATACCATGAATGAGAATTCTGAAGTACGTCAGCATGTTTTAAGATTATTACAGGGGAAGGGCGCCCATATTGATTTTGATGAAGCCGTTAAAAACCTGCGGCCGGATTTACGGGGAGAACGGCGTGAAGGATTCCCCTACACCATCTGGCAGTTACTTGAGCACATCCGAATTGCCCAGTGGGATATGGTGGAATTCAGCAAAGATGCCAACCACCAGTCACCGGAGTGGCCAAAAGAATATTGGCCGGAGGAAGAAGCGCCGCCCGATGATGCCGCCTGGGAAAACAGCCTCCGGCAAATACAGGCAGACCGGATAAAAATGGAAAAGATGGTGGAGGATCAGCAGAATGATCTGTTGGCAAAAATCCCCCACGGAAGCGGGCAAACCCTGCTTCGGGAAGCCCTGCAGGTGGCCGACCATAATGCTTATCATCTCGGGCAAATTATGCTTATGCGCAAAATACTGGAAAATGATCAGGGGAATATTGTTAAAATAAAGTGAGATGTTCCCGTCAAAAAAAGGAAAATTCACTATAAAATTTTATTGGTTTTATGCAGCGGCTTGACTGGGTAGTGTTGATCGCCTCACTTGCGGCAATCGTTATTTACGGGGTCTGGAAAGGCCGTGGCAGCCGTGATATTCAGGGATACCTTTTGGCAGACCGGGAGCTGCGCTGGTTTCCCATCCTGCTTTCCATTATGGCAACCCAGGCCAGCGCCATCACCTTTTTGTCCGCGCCCGGGCAGGCGTATGTGGACGGCATCCGTTTTGTGCAGTTTTATCTGGGCCTGCCTCTGGCAATGATTATCCTTTCCATCACCGCCATTCCCCTTTATCACCGCCTGAAGGTTTATACCGCATATGAATATCTGGAACACCGCTTTGATGTGAAAACACGCTCGCTTGCGGCCCTGCTGTTCCTTACCCAGCGCGGGCTGGCAGCCGGTCTCACGATATACGCACCATCGCTGATACTATCCGTTTTACTGGGTTGGGACCTGTCCGTCACCACCTTTGCCATTGGTTCCTTGGTGGTAATTTATACCGCTCTGGGCGGCACCCGCGCAGTCAACTGGACCCAGTTCCAGCAGATGCTGATTATTGGTACCGGAATGGTCGCTGCATTTTTTACGATGGTTTTTCTGCTGCCGCAGGATGTTTCATTTGGGGAGGCGGTAACAGTGGCGGGACGGCTAGGCAAACTGAATGCAATTGATTTCTCCTTCGACCTGAATAACCGCTACACCATCTGGTCGGGGCTGATCGGGGGGCTTTTTCTTCAGCTTTCCTATTTTGGCACAGATCAGTCGCAGGTGCAGCGCTATCTGACCGGCCGCTCCGTGGCGCACAGCCGCATGGCGGTGCTGTCCAACGGGATGGTGAAAATTCCCATGCAGTTTTCAATTCTGTTTATGGGGGCGCTGCTGTTCGTTTTTTACCAGTTTCACACCCCGCCGCTCTTTTTTAATCCGGTGCAAAGCCAGCAGGTTAAAGAAAGTATATATGCAGAGCAGTTCCGGGATCTGGAATCCCGCCACCGGCAACTGGCTGCGGAAAAAGAACAGGCGCTTCGGCAATGGCTGCAGCAGAAGGGAGATGAAAACAACGCTGCCTCTCAAAATACGGAACATACCCTGTCCGAATTAACCCGGCAGTCGAAAGTACTCCGAACCAAGGCGAAAGAGCTGATTGTGCAAAATGACCCGGAGGCGGACGATAGCGACACCAACTATATATTTCTAACCTTTGTACTGAATTTTCTGCCGGTGGGTCTGGTGGGGCTGGTGCTTGCCGCCATATTTTCCGCCAGCATGTCCTCCACCGCATCCGAACTGAACGCTCTGGCTTCCACCACCATTGTGGATATTTACCGCCGCAATTTTAAAAAACAGGGCAGCGACCGCCATTATCTGATTGCCGCGAAATTCGCCACGCTCCTCTGGGGCAGCTATGCCATTCTGCTGGCG
>JBAPTX010000069.1:0-5383 GCA_049282375.1 Calditrichia bacterium | reverse complement strand
TTGGGATCGCATTGGGATAGGCGGCCAAATATGAATTATCACCGGGCTGCAGCGGCAGTCCCAGCAAGTTCCAGCCGGCCCCAACTTCCTGAGAAAAAGTGGACAGCGGCGGAGAGGGGATCACTTTAATCTTCAGGCCGTACTGCAGCAGCGGGTCCGTTAAATCCAGGCTGTCTGTCGCGGTCATGTCCACATCCAGTAAAGTCCCGCTGATGACGTCAACAATACGGAAACTCCCCAGAGACTGCAGCCCCGCAGCATTCCAGCTAAGCCGCCGGGGCTGTATGCCCGCGGTGAAGCGGATCTCATATTGTTTTTCGTTCAGGCTGTTATCTTTAATTTCACATGAATACCGGGAACCGTTATTAAAAAAATAGGCAAGCCGGCAGTTATTTGCCAGACAAAGGGTATCCAGTGCCGGGTCAAAATTATTGGTTCCGGCGGTGTTCACGCCAAAATAAAGAGGCTGGGTATCACTGCTGTCCGCAACCATCAGCGGGATCTGAAATTGTTGCGCTGAAAGAAATGAATAAAGAAAACCTGCAACCAGTAAAATAATCCTACTTTTTACCATGGCTGATTCCTTCTTTTGTTTGCAAAAGGTTAAGATATCCCTTCCACCAATTCAACCCAATTCTTCAGAATGGCGGTTTCCTGCAGTATTTCAGGAGTCGCTGCCGGCGGTTCAGGGGAAATTTTTTCCATTATTGTTTTTAATCCTCTAAAATTATATAATAACGGCGATTATGGTATAAGTCATGGAGCAGACTTTGCAATCAACTTCGGCCAGAAAAGAAAAACCTGTCTTACAAAAAATATTGCCTTTATTTTACATTATCAGCGCAATTTTTATACTGTATTATTTAATAGCGGGGTGGGATTTCTACACTTCCGGCTATCAGTTGCGGCCGCGCCTGGAGGACTACCGGCTTCTCCGCCCGGCGGGATTCCGGGGTCACGCCTTCGGAATCCTCGGTACCCTGATGATGCTGCTGATGCTGCTTTATTCCCTGCGCAAACGCACCCGTTTTTTCGGGGATTTTCTGCCGCTGAGCACCTGGCTGAAAGTACATATATATCTGGGAATATTCGGGCCATTGCTGGTGGTGCTGCACACGTCTTTTAAAATCAACGGGCTGGTGGCTGTGAGTTTCTGGTCAATGGTGGCGGTGGCACTGAGCGGCGTATTGGGACGTTATCTCTATCTGCAGATTCCCCGCACGATTGCCGGTAACGAAATCAACCTGACAGACCTGGAAAACACCAATATTCAGCTTTCCAGCGAAATAACAGTTGAGTCATCCCTGGATGACCAGACCACCGAAAAACTGGTAAAGCAGTATTTAGGCAAGCTTCAGAAAAATAATAACCTTTTCACCCTCCTGATAAAACTCATATGGTTCGACATGACCCGCCCCCTGCGCAATCTGCGTTTAAAAAACCGGCTGCAGAAACAGTACAACATTCCTTCCGGAACAGTCGGGGAAATGGTCGAACTGATCAGAAATAAAGCGCTGCTGCATCGACGCATCATATTCTGGAATCATATTCATCAAATGTTTCATTACTGGCATATTGTCCATAAGCCATTTGCTTTCGTGATGTATCTTATTTTACTGGTTCATGTAGGGGTGGCGGCCTGGATGGGATATACCTGGATTTTCTAACACCTGTGCAGAACTCCGGTGAACAGGGAAATATCTGCGCAGCGCACATCTCTGAATTATCTGTTCTTTAAAAATATTTTTTCTCACAAGCCATACTTTGGATGAACACAGCCCGGAAGATACGGAATAGAATTCTTATGTTTTCAAAGCAATACTTTAGTGAATTGCGGTACTAAACCCCGGTCCGTTCCTTCAATGGCAAAGACTTTGCATTACTTAATATTGAAATTCTTGATCTTCAAATTTTAAAGATACCACTGATATGAAAATACTGACCACCCTGTTTTTTATTTTGAGCACAACCCTGCCCCTGGCGGCTCAATTATCCCCCGGCGATCTCAGTAAGCCGCACGAAAATCTGGAAGGATTAAAAAACTGCACTGAGTGCCATGCCGCCGGTCAGCGGATTTCTCCGGAAAAATGCCTGGATTGTCATAAGCTGCTTAAGCAGAGAGTTCGCGCGGGTGAGGGGTTGCATGCCCGTCCCGATTACAATCAGTGCCAGCATTGTCATGTGGAACATCAGGGCCGGGATTACGAACTGATCTGGTGGGAAAACGGGCGTGACAACTTTGATCATTCACAAACCGGTTATGTCCTGGAAGGAAAACACCGGGAGCTGGAATGCCGGCAGTGCCATAAAGCGGCATTTATTTCAGAGCCCGAAAAATTGCGGGAGCAGAAAAAACAACTGGACCGCACTTTTCTGGGATTGAAAACAGAATGCCTGAACTGCCATTTTGATGAACACCGCGGACAGGTCAGCTCAGTCTGCAGCAATTGCCACGGCATGGACGCCTGGAAACCCGCCCCAAAATTTGATCATTCAAAAAGCAGTTTTCCCCTTACCGGAAAACACACTCAGGTAAAGTGTGAAAAGTGTCATCCCGTCATTCCCGGCCTCTCCGGAGAAGCGGATAAAGAATACCTTAAGTTGACCAATTTAAAATTCAGGAATTGCGGAGACTGTCATACGGATCCGCATCAAAGCAAGCTGGGGAATAATTGCGCAGGCTGCCACCAGACCGGCGGCTGGCAGCAGTATAACTCCGACCGTTTCTCTCATGACCAGACCGCATTCCCCCTGCTCGGCAAACATGCCGGGGTTCAATGCCGGCAGTGTCATCCCGCCGGTCAGCCCATCGGGAAAATGGCTTTCGGTGCCTGCCGGGACTGCCACAGCGACTATCATAAGGGAGAATTTGCAGAAAGAGCGGATGGAGGCGCCTGCGAAGTGTGTCATACTGTGCATGGATTTAAACCGGCCAAGTTCACTATTGCAGATCATAATCAAACCGGTTTTCCGCTGAAAGGCGCCCACCTTGCCGTTGCCTGTATCGCCTGCCATAAACCGGTCACCGGGACTATCCCTCCGCGGATCAGCTTTCGGTTCGCCTCCACCACCTGCAATTCCTGTCATGGCGATCCCCACAAAGGGCAGGTGGATCAATACTGGAAAATAAATGGCTGTGAGTTCTGCCATTCAGTAGAAAGCTGGCAGACAGTGCAGTTTGATCATTCCAAAACGGAATTTCCCCTGCTGGGACAACATGAGAAGACCTCATGCCGGAGCTGTCATTTAAAGGGGGAAGAACTGCAGTTTACTGAGCTTTCCCGTCGCTGCGAAAGCTGCCACCAGGACCCCCACTTCCGGCAGTTTGCCACACAGAACGAATCCGGTGATACTGTAGTGAATTGCCGGAACTGCCATACACCGCAAAACTGGCTGGCAGATAAATTCGATCATAATAAAGATGCTGCTTTCTCACTCAAAGGCGCACACCAGTATGTGGCATGCGCCAAATGCCATCCTGTTGTAGAGCAAAATGACCAAGTATTTGTTCGATATAAACCACTGGAAACAGCCTGCAGCAGTTGTCACGGGCCTTCAAAAAGCGGGGAAAGCAGCGGATGAAAAAACTGATATATTTTATACCGGCCATTTTGCTGATGCTGGGTCTGTATTTATACAGCGCCGCGAATCAGCGTAATTCTGAGAGTCCCCATGGGAATCTGGATATTGCCTGTGAAAAATGCCATGATGTGAGCGGCTGGGACGTAGACCTGAAAAAGATATCATTTGACCACCAGCAAACCGGCTTCCCCTTACTGGGGGTGCATCAGGAGGTTCAATGCAGGGATTGCCATGAATCACTGGAATTTTCCAGAGTGGGAAGCGCCTGTGCAGATTGTCACACCGATGTTCACCGCGGGGAATTGGGAAACCGCTGCGAAAGCTGCCATACCCCGCGTGACTGGGAAAACCGCAGGGATATTCTGGAGGCCCATAACCGCGGATTGTTTCCGCTGGTGGGGGTGCATGCGGTAGCAGACTGTGAAGCCTGCCATTCCGGCCAGCGTCCCGGTGAATTCGCCAACACTCCTGTGGAATGCAGCGGATGCCATTTGCCGGATTTCCGGGCCAGCCGCGATCCCAACCATCAGCTTGCCAGTTTTTCAATGGACTGCGAAAAATGCCATCAGGTGCAGGCGGCCACCTGGCAGAATACCACTTTTATCCACCCGCAGGATTTCCCCTTAACCGGAGCTCATTCCCGGGCGGATTGTGATCAGTGCCATGCACAGCAGTTTGCGGGAACCCCAAATGACTGTTATCCCTGCCATGAAACCGATTTCCAGCGGGCGCTGGATCCGAATCATGTTGAGTTCGGATTCTTAACCGAATGCAGCCTGTGCCATACAGTAAATCGCTGGGAAGGTGCCGTGTTTGACCATCTTGCTGCTTCGGGTTTTGAAATTGCCGGGGCCCACCAGCAGTTGCAGTGCATGGAATGTCACACCAATAATCAGGCGACCGGTTTGCCGCGGGAATGTTTCGGCTGCCATGACAGTGATTTTAATTCGGCTGAAGATCCGGATCATGTGAATAATGCTTTCAGCCGCGATTGCCTTGAATGCCACAATGAAACAGCCTGGGCTCCCAGCACCTTCAACCATGCAGCCACCCAATTCCCGCTAACCGGCGCACATAATTCCCTGGACTGCATCGACTGCCATGCAGAAGGATACACCGCCACGCCCAGCGACTGCTATTCCTGCCATCAGGCGGATTTTACCGGCGTGGCCGACCCCAGTCACGTGCAGAACAATTTCAGTCAGACTTGTACAGAGTGCCATAATACCAGCGCCTGGAGTCCGGCAACATTTGATCATAACAATACCGGATTCCCGCTGACCGGCGCCCACAACAGTCTGCAGTGCATCGACTGCCACACGGAAGGATATAGCGGCATACCCACGGACTGCTACTCCTGCCATCAGGCCGACTTTACCGCTGTGGCCGATCCCAATCATGTGCAGAACAATTTCAGTCACGACTGCCAGGAATGCCACAATACATCAGCCTGGAGCCCCTCTACTTTCAATCACAACAATACCGGATTCCCGCTGACCGGCGCTCACAATTCCCTGCAGTGCATCGACTGCCACGCCAATGGTTACACCGGAACACCCACAGACTGCTATTCCTGCCATCAGGCAGACTTTACCGCTGTGGCAGATCCCAATCATGTGCAGAACAACTTCAGTCAGATTTGTACGGAGTGTCATAATACCAGCGCATGGAGCCCGGCGACTTTCAATCACAACAATACCGGATTCCCGCTGACCGGCGCTCACAATTCCCTGCAGTGCATCGACTGCCACGCCAATGGTTACACCGGAACACCCACAGACTGCTATTCCTGCCATCAGGC
>JBAPTX010000068.1:0-1711 GCA_049282375.1 Calditrichia bacterium | reverse complement strand
TGATCTGCTGCTTTCCCACATTAATAAACCCGCCGGCCGGCGGAGGTTTTGGTAAGTTTTATATCCCGCAGCGCGGATGATTTCACCTGAATACGCAGGCTGAAATAGCTGTAGCCGCGCGGGTTTGGCGCCCAGTCGAAGGACATTTCCCAGCAGTGCAGATCGCGGTATATATTAAAACTGTGATAATTGATTTGTCTGCTTTTTAAATCTACACTGGCAGTGTACTGTACCCGCCAGTTGCGGGTAATCTCGATTTTTGCGGAAATATTGGCATCCAGCCGCCGCCTGATATTGTTGATGTCGTTGCGGTTTATGCTGTAGCTGAAACTGGTGGTCAGGTCCCAGGGCAGCGAGAAATCTCGCAGCTCCCGCATGGATTGATCTTCCAGTGCTTCTTCGAAATACTCTTCCTGAGTGGTATCCAGCGTATCCACCGGCACCTGTTCTCCTTCCTTATCTTTTTTAGCCGGTGGCTTTAAATGAACCCGGGCGTTAAACTGGACGGAGAGCAGCCGCGGCATGGCAAATCCATCTTCCCAGACAAATTCATTCCTGTTGCCGGTTCCCCTTTTACCGGCTTCGTAGAAACTGTGGGTTGTGCTGAGGTTGAAGTCAAAGTTACTGGAGGCGCGTGCCCGCAGACTGCTGTTGATGCTGTTCCAATTCAGACTGTCGGCAATAAAATTATAAGCTGTGTTAAAATTCAGATAAAACAGATCGATTTTTTTTTCTTCACCATTTCGCAGCAGTTTCCCCTGGAAAAGATTGGCAACCGATATGTTCATCCTTCGGGCCTCGGAGGATGATGTGCCCCCGTAGGGATTACCGGCAAAGCGGTCGTATTTTCTCAGACGTCCCAGGCTGTCGCGAAAGGCCTGCACATAACCGAAATCCGGCTGGGAAAAATCCGGGCTGAAAGAGAAACTGATGCTGGGATCCATTTTATGCCGGATTACCCGGAGCGGAGAGAAGGGGATTTCGAAAAGGCCGTAAATGGTCGTTGAAGCGCCGATGGATGTATTGAAAGTATGCCGGCTGCGGAAACCCTCTACGGTATCGGCAACAGCGGTATTCAGGGAGTCCACCCAGCGGTAATCCACATAACGGGGTACCCACAGCTCTTCGGCGCTAATTCCCTGATTGTATTTTATGTATTTAAAAATTTTGCTGTTCAGCGAAAGGCCGGCGGTATGCCGCCAGGCGGTTTTCACATCCCGCAAAATAGTGCTGGCGGAATCCCCCGGAATCGTCCGTCTGGAGCCGCGGGACACAAAGTTGCTGCCGTAATTGTAAAAAAGATCGTGATACCATTTCTTGCGGGGATTGGTTTTGGGATCGTAGGAGAACAGGCTGGATTGAGTGTGGCTGAAGGAAATTTGCGGCAATGTATATTCCAGATCCCCGTTATTCAGGTTCTCCGTCCGGCTTACATTAACCGTAATCGAATTTTTGGTCGATGGCCAGCGTTTGGATAAGGTGGCGTTTGTGGTCAACACCTGATTCAAGCGGTCCTGCAGATTGTGGGAAAAATCTTTGATAAAGTTTTTATCACTCACAAAGGTGCCGGAGGCATTCAGATGGGTCGTTTCATTAATTATTTGATTATGACGGAAATTCAGGCTCCAGCGCTGCCGTTTTTGCCCGGTGGTCACATCCCGCGGTGCAAACCGCCAGTTCACCCCGCCGTCCAGTTTGTAACGCACTTTAT
>JBAPTX010000067.1:0-2609 GCA_049282375.1 Calditrichia bacterium | reverse complement strand
AATTGAAAACCTACCTTGTTTAACGGCTTCTTATTTGCCTTTCTTGCTGTTTGTTGTTTCATAAAATATTTTGGATTCTCTTTCATCCAACAGGAGGAAGTACTATGAGAAAGTTATTTTATATCTATGTGCTTTGCTTCGGTATGATGGCGGCAGTGGTCCGGGCGCAGATTCCCGAAACCATCAGTTATCAGGGGCTGCTTACCGATGGCAGTGGTGTGGCGGTGCCCGACGGGACTTATAATCTGACCTGCAGGATTTATCCGGCAGCCTCCGGCGGAAACGCACTCTGGACTGAAACCCAGTCTGTCACCACAGAAAAAGGCGTCTTCAATACCATTCTGGGCAGTGTGAACCCGTTGAGTCTGCCGTTTAACCAGAAGTACTGGCTGGGGATCAGCATTGACGGCGGTACCGAATTAACACCACGGATTGAATTAACGTCATCTCCCTACAGCTTAAATTCCCCTGGCAGCGATGGCGGCGGCTGGACGGATGACGGCCCTGCAGTCCGGTTAACCACCCCTGCGGATAATGTGGGTATCGGGACCAGCAGCCCGGCGCATAAACTGCATGTAGTGGGCACGATTCAGATGGATGGCTTCAAGATGACCACCGGCGCCGGTGCCGGAAAAGTGCTCACCTCGGACGCTTCCGGTGCGGGAAGCTGGCAGACCCCTGCAGGGGGCATTGGCGGGACAGGGACGACTGATTATCTGCCCCGCTTTACCGGTCCGGCCACGCTGGGCAATTCAATTGTCTATCAGAGTGGGAATAACATCGGGATTGGAGATCAAACACCCCAATCATCACTTACAGTCGGCAACGGAGATAAATTCCAGGTAAACGGCACAAATGGCGGCGTTTTATTTAATGATCCGAATGCGGGCCTGACCTTTCCGCCGGTAAGCGGCACGAGCAATCCCATGATTACGATGTTCAGTTCCGGAACCAGTAATGCAGAACGGATGGTCATTGCGCATTCGACGGATTACCCCGACTGGGGCCTGATGTATGAAGACGCTTCCGACGAGTTTCACATCGTCTCAGGAGGTTCAAAAAACATTACCTTTTCACCTTATGGCAGGATCGGGATCAATCGGGAAAATCCTACTTTCGCTCTGGATGTGAACGGTACTGCAAGAATTGAAAACGGCACATACATTTACGGCTCCCTTAATTTATTCAACTCTATGGATATCACAGGGAATCTCTCTGTGGACGGGAGTATCAAAACCAGCGGCAATAAAGGTGTTGTAAGAAGCAATACCACAGTTCAAACAAAGTTGATCAGGACCTCCGCTTCCTTCAGCGTCACCAACATGGCTTCCAATACCTATCTTATCAGCGGCAGCCTTTCTTATGAATCATTTGGCGGGTCGCCGACCGTTGTTGTCGGCAATTTTATTGGCGGGACGGGCGAATGGTACAAGGTCAAACTGATCCCTTACAATGCCAGTTCAACCCAGTGCATTTTCAGATTGTTCAATACGGCGAGTGATGCGATCACCTTCAGTGGGACCTGGAGTATCATCCTTTTCGGACCGGAATAATAGTTATTAAAATATGATAATCCGGTATTATCGAATGGGGATCGCTCCCCCTGAATACCCCTTGAACAATAACCCTGCTTCTTCTGCCAGGGTTTAGAACCAATCGTTGGGGAAAAATTGAAAAAAGCCAAATCAGGCACTGACAATCATTTTAATTGAAGGGTCAGCACGGAACGCGATAGCTTTGGACTCTCAGCCATATTAAACTCCGCAGCCGGTACAAAATCTTTTGAGGTTTATGGATTCAATGACGAATCCGGTTGTGGCGTTCGAAAAATCGCGATAAGGAGCAAGCAATGAATTTCATAAAATCTAATTCAATTTTGGGCTTTGCGTTAATCGGGTTATTAGGGGTATCATTGGCGTGGGCCCAATATGAGGTGCCGCGAAGCGTTTTCGGTAACGGCGGCGGAATCAGCACAAACAGCAGCTACCGGATGATTGGTACGCTAGGGCAGCAGGCGATTGGAATCACCGCAAATTCGGCTAACATGAATAAAGCGGGATTCTGGTACACAGTGTGGATTCCCGATTTTCATGCCAATCTCACCATTTCGGACAACTGCGGCAATTTGACGGAGCTGGTTTTTGGCACGGCTGCCGATGCAGGTGATGGATTTGATCCGCTCTACGATCTGTTGGCACCGGCTCCCCCGGCAGCCGGTGCATTCGATGCCCGGCTTCGCTCTCCGGTCGATGATTTCCTGAAGGACTTCCGGCGGCGTAATATCGATACCACCATCATCTGGGAAGTATACTTCCAGGCTGCGGCCGGATGCGATCCCATCACCCTTACCTGGGACAACACCCAACTGCCCGATAGCGGGAGTTTCCGCTTAAAAGATATGTCGGGCACCAGCATTGACATGCGGATGCAGTCCAGCCATATCGTGGGAAATCCGGCCATTACTCAAATGCAGATCGTCTATTCATTTAAGAGCTTTTTCGATCAGGAATATGCCGCGGGCTGGGATATGCTGGGTCTGCCCCTGGAGGTGAATGATCCATATTATCTCACGGTCTATCCGGATGCCATTGCAGGAACCTGTTATGGGT
>JBAPTX010000066.1:0-2297 GCA_049282375.1 Calditrichia bacterium | reverse complement strand
ATGATTCCTGATCTTTAAAAACAATGCATCAACTTCATCATCGCGCATACAAACATCGCGTGCCAGATCGGTATTCTTATGAATAAAGGCATGAACGGCATCGTGCATCATATTCCGCACCAGTTTGCCCATTTGGGGAATATCTTCCAGCGGCTTAATGAACGGCTCGCCGACAAGCTGCCGGGCAGTGCGGGCAATATTGACGGCATGGTCGCCAATCCGTTCCAGATCATTATTCATTTTGAGCGCGCCCACTATAAAACGAAGGTCAACCGCCACCGGCTGCTGCAGGGCCATCATGGATAAAATCTGATCTTCGATCTGCACTTCCTGGATATCAATCTGTTTATCCCTGTCAATCACTTCCGCCGCCATTTTCTTGTCCTGATTTTCCAGCGCTTTAAGGGATTTATAAATGGCATCTTCCACATCGTTTGCCATAAAAATCAGATCTTTTTTAATGCTCTCCAGCATTTGATTCATTTTTTCTTTCATACCATTCTTCCGGTTTCTTCAGTGGTTTTGTTGTTCCCGCAGTATACAAATCCGAATGCATACAATCCGGCTATCCGAAACGCCCGGTGATGTATTCTTCTGTTAATTCCTGTTGGGGATTTGTGAAAAGAGTGCGGGTATCGGAAAATTCCACAACTTCTCCGGTCATCATAAATGCGGTATAATCGGAAACGCGCGCCGCCTGCTGCATATTATGGGTTACAATGACAATTGAATAAAGATTGCGCAGCTCCTCAATGGTTTCTTCAATTTTACCGGTGGAAATGGGGTCAAGGGCGGAAGCCGGTTCATCCATTAAAATGATATCCGGTTTGTTGGCCAGAGCCCGGGCAATGCACAACCGCTGCTGCTGTCCGCCGGAAAGGTCCAGTGCCGATTCCTGCAGCCGGTCTTTGACCTCCCGCCACAAATCCGCCTGATGGAGCGCCGATTCCGCTATTTCATCCAGTTCGGAGCGGCTGCTGACGCCGTTTACCCGGGGTCCGAAAACCACATTTTCATAAATGCTCATGGGAAAGGGATTGGATTTTTGAAAAACCATGCCCACTTTTTTGCGAAGTTCTTCCAAACGGATGCCTTGCCGGTAAATATCTTCTTCTTCAATTAAAACCTGCCCCTCGTGAAAAGTCCCCGGAATCAGGTCATTCATCCGGTTAAAGCAGCGCAGCAGGGTGGATTTCCCGCAGCCGGAAGGCCCGATAAATGCCGTAACTTTTTTAGAGGGAATTTGAATGTTGATGTTCAGGAGGGCTTTCGCATCCGGGGAATAGTAAAAATCCAGAGCGCGGGCTTCCATAATAATATTTTCTTCCTGCAGGATCTGTTTTTTTTTATCCTGAACTGCCTGTTTCACATTTACAACCATTCAGCCTTATTCCTTGTTTTTCCAAATAAATACCATTCACTGCAATTTATTGAACCGGGGCCTTTTTATCAATTTAAAAGGCGGAAGTCCGGTATTTTTTGCGCAGCCGGTTTCGCAGAAAGATTGCGATTAAATTCAGCGCAACAACAATTACAATCAGCAGCAAGGCGGTGGTATAGACCATTGGTTTTGCCGCCTCCACATTGGGCGACTGAAATCCCACATCATAAATGTGAAATCCCAGATGCATGAATTTACGGTCCAGATGCAGAAAAGGAAACTGCCCATCCAGAGGCAGGCTGGGCGCCAGTTTCACCACACCGGTCACCATTAAAGGCGCCACTTCCCCGGCGCCGCGGCTGATGGCCAGAATAAGGCCGGTTAAAATGCCCGGCATGGCGTTCGGCAGCACAATTTTACGGATCATCTGCCAGCGGGTGGAGCCGAGCGCCAGCGCCCCTTCTTTATTGGCGCGCGGAACCGCCAGAATACCTTCTTCCGTTGCAACCACAACCACCGGCAGGGTTAATAAAGCCAGGGTCAGCGAAGCCCATAAAATCCCCCCGGTGCCGAAAGTGGGCTCGGGCAGCTTGGCGCTGAAGAAAAGCTGGTCAATGGTTCCGCCTACCATGTAGATAAAAAATCCCAATCCGAAAATTCCGAATACAATGGAGGGCACTCCGGCCAGATTGTTCACCGACAGGCGGATCAGCCTGATAATGGTGCCCTGCCGGGCATACTCATTCAGGTATAGCGCCGCCAGCACCCCGAACGGCACCACGGCAATGCTCATCAGCAGCACCATCATCACCGTCCCGAAAATGGCCGGCCAGACGCCGCCTTCGGTATTGGATTCCCGCGGATCGGCCGAAACGAATTCCCATAATTTTGCGGTGTAATGCAGACTCTTCTGGAA
>JBAPTX010000065.1:0-4302 GCA_049282375.1 Calditrichia bacterium | reverse complement strand
CTGACACTGCAGACCGCCATGCGCTTTACCGATGAAGCGGACCAGAAGCTGAATCTTTCGCTGGCAGAAAATATGGCCGCCGAACTGAGTCCGGCGCTGCAGGACAGCCTGGCAATGGGCGATATTGAGCATATGATCCATTATATGATGGTAATGAATCCCAAGGTGGAAATTTATCTTCTGGATGAAGAAGGTGAAATCCTGGCGTTTTTTGCCGATCCCCGGAAAAAAGTGAAGCAGAAAACTGTTTCACTGGCGCCGATTCATTCTTTTCTCAGCGAAAAGGGGGAAGAATTGATTCTGGGAGCGGATCCCCGCCAGCCGGGAAGAAAGCGGCCTTTTTCTGCGGCGCCCCTGCAGATTGGCCCTGACACTAACGGATTTCTCTACATTATTCTTGGCGGTGAACAATATGATTCCGCCGCCAATATGGTAAAGGAAAGTTATATCCTGCAGACTACCATAAAAGGGCTGATCATCACCCTTTTCTTCACCGCACTGCTCGGTCTTATTTTGTTTTTCCTGCTGACTAAGCGGCTGCATGCATTGATGGAAGTCGTGGGAAGGTTTGAGAAGGGCCATTATGATGAGCGGGTAAAGGTAAAGCACAAGGATGAAATCGCCCAGCTCGGCAGTGCCTTTAACCATATGGCGGATACCATTGTTGGCAATATGGAGGAAATGAAGAGGAATGATAATTTACGGCGGGAACTGGTTGCGAATGTATCTCATGATTTACGCAGCCCGCTGGCATCCATGCACGGATATCTGGAAACCATTTTAATGAAAGAAGAAAATCTTTCTGCAGAAGAGCGCCGCCAGTATCTGGAAGTTATTTTGAATAATACCACCATGCTCAGCCAGATGGTGGAGGAATTATTTGAGTTGTCCAAGCTGGATGCGCAGGAAGTAAAACCCCATCCGGAACCGTTCCCCATTGCAGAGCTGGTACAGGATGTGGTAATGAAGTTCAAACCGCGGGCAGAGAAGTCCTGTGTGAATTTAAAAGCGAACCTGCCGGAGGAAAGGCCTTTGGTTAATGCAGATATTGCCATGATTGAGCGTGCCCTGTCCAATCTGATCCAGAATGCACTTCAGTTTACGCCCTCCAACGGCAGTGTTTCTGTGGATATGCAGAAAAAGAACGGGAAAGTGCAAATTTCTGTACGGGATACCGGCTGCGGCATTCCGGAGGAAGAGATTGGCCATATATTCGACCGCTTTTTCCGGGTGGAAAAAAGCCGCGGCCGCACTTACGGCGGTACCGGGCTGGGGCTGGCCATTACCCGGAAAGTGCTGGAACTGCATCACAGTAACATAGAAGTGGAGAGCAAGGTGCAGGTGGGAACCCGGTTTCATTTTGACCTGGATGTTTATAACCATTCCCGCCGGTAAAGCCGATAGAAAATATAAATTGTGTGTGACAAATGCGTTAACTGCGCGGAAAACGGGGAAATTACCCGGTCCTTTTTTCCTTCATCCGGTATTCTTTCAATCTTTTCTGCAGATAGGCGATCAGCCAGATTACAAAAATAAGCAAAATTCCCAGATAGGAAGGGATGTCGCGTAAAACACCGGGATGTATGTGAATCTGATCCGCACGGATTGTCTGCTCATCAATAAACCGTCCTTTCAGGGAAACCACTGTTCCTGCAGGAGGAATTTCCTTTCCCTTAATCCGGAATTTTATTCGGCTGAAATTCTGAACCACCAGTCCGTTTGCGGCTGCTTTGATTTCCGCCCGGTCCATTTCCACATCTTTCCCGGTACGTGCGTCTGTGAGCCGCAGGGTTTGGACGGAGTGGCTGTCCGATTTCTCGGCGGCGCCGAAAAAAAGAAATGGCAGGATAAAATATGCCGTCAGAAACAGAAATGCGAAAGTAAAGCGGGGAAAGGCAGGCCGGCGGAACTCCGGAAAGGTGTTTGCGGCTTTTCGCCAGTAAAAAATGATAAATATCAAACCTGCCGCAGTGATAAAATAGGTTACAAAACTTTCCGGCCAGAAAAAGCCCCAGTTGATCAGTTTCCAACTGAAGGGGGCAAATAAATGAACGCCGTTCCCCCATTTGGTCTGCAGCGCATCCAGCAGCAGGTGTAGGAGGGCATTGCCGGAAAGCACCAGAAAAACAGCCCTGCTTCTGAGAGCCAGAAGTGAAATGGCGGCGGCCAGCACCAGGCTGAAAAACAGGGTGGATTGAACAATGGCGTATAACCGTAAATCAAAAGGATTCCAGCCGCTGTAAAAGATTTTCAGAATCCGGTGCAGAATCCAGGCAATATCCGGCAGTAAAACGCCAAGATATATCCATTTTATATCCGACACGGCAGAACCGGCCAGCCACCGGGAGATGGGACCCTGAGCCCCTACATGGCCAAGTGTATTCGGCATTCAGTTTCACCTTCTTTCTAAATTCGCCGCGATGGCGGCAATGGTTTCCCGGCACATCAGGCTGGCATTCTGCAGAGTTTGCTCTTGCTGTTGTAAAGCGGTTAAAAATCCCAGGGAAAGATTCAGGAATTCTTTTTCACTGAGCAGGGCCCTGTTCAAAATGGCCTGTTCTTTCATATTAAAAATACGGAAGAGATACGGGGTAATTTGTTCGCGTACAAAATGAAAGTGTATTTCTTCTGTAAATTGTACCTGCTCATAAGAATTATAAAGAGCGACAATTCTGTTCTTCAATTCAAAATTATCAATAATCTGCAGGCCGGCGGCGCTTTTCATGGTTTCGAAAGTAGTATTGTGGGGCGCAAAATGAAAGCCTTCCGCCAGTACCGGAACCAGCGGCGGGAGAGAATCCAGGGGAATTTCTGAACGGGTCAGCAGGTCAATCAACAAATTTACAGAAACTTCGCTCTTTTTCATATCCGCCAGCAGATTCTGCATTTCAGCAAAATCCGCCGCCAGATCCGCCTGCAGGCCGGATAGATAGCGGTTTTCCAGTGAACGGTCCCGCCGGTTATCCTCGAACCGGTTCAGCCAGAAAGCAGCGGTAACACCGATAATTACCACCAGCAGTTCAATAAAATAGCCAACCCAGTTTATTCTATTCGTTCGCTTCATAAAATCACCTTTTTTCAGGAATGATGCTGCAGTTTCTTAAGTATATCCGGCGCCGGTTCTGCATTCAACAGGCTTACAATAATAATGCTGAGGGAAGAAAAGAGAAAACCGGGTACAATTTCATACATATCAAACAAACCGCCGTGGAGTTGTTTCCAGATTAGGACCGTCAGCCCGCCGGTAACCACACCGCTGAAGGCTCCCCAGTAGGTCATGCGCCGCCAGTAAAGGGAAAACAGAATCAACGGCCCGAATGCTGCACCGAACCCCGCCCAGGCGTATGCCACCAGATTTAATACATTCGCCTGCGGATCCAGGGCAATAAAGAAGGCACACAAGGCAATCAGCAACACCGCCAGCCGGTTTACCATAACCAGTTCCCGGTCTGCTGCCGTGCGGCGAAAAAGCACCCGGTAGAGGTCTTCAGTTAAAGCAGATGAAGCCACCAGCAACTGGGAATCGGCTGTGCTCATAATGGCGGCGAGAATAGCGGAAAGCAGGATACCGGCCATCAGCGGGTGAAATATTTTATTTACCAGCAGCATAAACACTGTTTCAGTATCCGGCCCCTGTAACTGTCCGGGTAAATAAACCATTCCCACTATTCCCACCAGCACCGCACCGCTCAGGCACAGGCTGACCCAGATCATGGCAATCAGCCGGGCGCGTTTCACCTGTCCGCTGCTGCGGATTGCCATAAACCGCGCCAGTATATGGGGCTGCCCGAAATAACCCAATCCCCAGGCCAGCAGGGAAATAATGGCTACAAACGAAAGCGGCTGTCCCTGGCGATTGCTGAACAGCGCCAGTAAATGGGGGTTCTGCTGCTGCACCTGACTAATGGCTGCATCAGGGCCGCCCAGATCTGCAATGGCAATAACCGGCACAACCAGAATGGCAAAGAACATCAGCAGGCCCTGTACGAAATCGGTCCAGCTAACCGCCAGAAAACCGCCCAGGAAGGTGTACATAATAATGACCAGCACCCCTATACTGAGCGCCCAGAAATAAGGCAGGCCGAAAACCGTATTAAATAATTTGGCGCCGCCCACAAATCCGGAGGCGGTATAAATAAGGAAAAATATCAGAATAAAAATTGCGGAAACCAGCCGCAGCCATTGGGTTTTATTTTCAAAACGGTTGCTGAAATAGTCCGGCAGCGTCAGCGAATCCCCGGCGGCCCGGGTGAATTGCCTTAATCTTTTTGCTACAAATTTCCAATTCAGGTAGGTTCCGGC
>JBAPTX010000064.1:0-4271 GCA_049282375.1 Calditrichia bacterium | reverse complement strand
TGATTGATGATGATATTAACCTGAGCAAAGTGCTGGCTCATCAGCTCCGGCGCCATGATTACGATGTTTTTACCGCCCCCGACGGAAAAAAGGGGCTGGAAATATTTCACCAGAAAAAACCGGAGGTAGTGCTCAGCGATATTCAAATGCCGGGTTTGTCCGGTATTGATGTTCTGCGCGCGGTACGAAAAGAAAGTTCAGATACAATTATTATTTTAATTACGGCTTATGGCAGCGTGGAAAATGCGGTGGAGGCCTGCCGGCTGGGGGCGGATGACTACATCACCAAGCCCTTTGGCCAGGAGCAGCTTTTATTTGTAATGGAAAAAGCGCTGCAACTGCGCCGCCTGCAGCAGGAAAACAGCCGTTTGCGCCTGGAACTGCAAAGCCGCTACACCTTCGGCAATATGATTGCCCACAGCACGGCTATGGAAGAGGTGCTGCGCATGGCGGGCCGTGTGGCGGCCAGCGATGCTTCGGTGCTGCTGCTGGGGGAAAGTGGTACCGGCAAAGAATTGCTGGCCCGCGCCATTCATTTTAACAGCCCCCGCAAAGAGCAGCCGTTTATTACCGTGAACAGTCCGGCCATTCCCGACAACCTGATTGAATCGGAACTGTTCGGGCATGTAAAAGGTGCTTTTACGGGGGCGCTGAGAGACCGTGCCGGCAAATTTGAGCTGGCCGATAAAGGGACCATTTTTCTGGATGAAATCGGTGACCTGCAGGAAAGCGTGCAGGCGAAATTGCTGCGGGTGCTGCAGGAGATGGAATTTGAACGTCTGGGGGAATCCCGCCCCATAAAAGTAGATGTGCGGGTTATTGCCGCTACGAATCAGGATTTGCAGAAATTGATGGCGGAGAACCGCTTCCGGGAAGACCTTTATTACCGCCTGAGTGTGGTTCCCCTCCAGATTCCGCCCCTGCGCAAGCGCCGGCAGGATATCCCTTACCTTGCCGAACATTTTCTGAAAAAATATGGAGGCGATGCGCCCAAACCGTTAAGCGGGAAAGCACTGGAAATTCTGGAGAATTATTCCTGGCCGGGAAATGTGCGTGAACTGGAAAATATTATTGAGCGGGCGCTGGTGCTTACCGAAGGGAATGAAATTGGTCCGGAAAGCCTGCCGCAGCATCTTCAGCAGCCGCGGCACACCTCCCCAGCCGATTCTGCGGATGCCGGTGTTTTACAGCCGTTACCGGAACTGGAGAAACAGGCGATCCGCGCTGCGTTGAAAGAATCCGGAGGCAATCAGTCCCGCGCAGCACGCCTGCTCAAGATCCCCCGTCATGTCCTTCTCTACAAAATGAAAAAACTGGAAATGGATTAAGCCGCATTCCCCGGATTGCCGCGGGAATTCAGGGGATAAGATGCTATGGTTATATTTATGAAAGGTTTTTCGGGAGCACAGCGTGTTTAATCCCCTGATCAGGCGCTACAAAGGTGCTTTCAGCGGCCTTCCCCGCGAAGTCTGGATGCTCTCCCTGGTGGTTCTGGTGAACCGCAGCGGCACCATGGTTCTGTTTTTCCTGTCTATCTATTTAACTGAAAAGCTGGGCTACTCCGCGCACGAAGCCGGCAGATTCATCAGTATTTACGGATTGGGCTCGCTTAGCGGCGCTTTTCTGGGCGGGTGGCTCAGCGACCGCATCGGCACCAAACAGGTGCAGTTTCTGAGCCTGATCTTCGCCGGCGCCGGATTCATTGTTTTCGGTTATATGAAAACAGCCGCTGCTTTGACTATAATTATTTACCTGGTCTCTTTATCCGCCGAATCATTTCGTCCCGCCAATATGACCGCATTGGCGGCGGCAAGTCCCCCGGCCCTGCGGCCGCGCACTTTTGCATTAAACCGCATGGCTGTTAATATCGGAATTGCCGCAGGGCCCGCAGTCGGCGGATTTCTGGCATTATACAATTACCACCTGCTGTTCTGGGTGGATGGGATTACCTGCCTGCTGGCTGCCGGTGTGTTGTGGTTTGCCATAAAAGAACCCTCCGGCGGACAATTGGCCCGTCATAAAAAGTCAATATTTTCTGGAAAAAGTCCCTGGTAGGATTTTCCCTTTCTCTTCCTTATGCTGCTGGTATTCACTATGGCTCTGGTTTTCTTTCAGATTTTCAATGCCTGGCCGCTGTTTTTAAAAGAAATTTACCGGTTGCCGGAAAACCGCATCGGGTTTCTGCTGGCGCTCAATGCGGTCATTATTGTTATTACCGAAATGCCGCTGGTACATGCACTGGAGAAAAAGGATGCCTGGAGAATTATTGCACCGGGAGTGCTGCTTCTGATTTGCGGATTTAGTCTTACAGCGCTCAGTTCAAATTATTTTGTCCTTCTCTTTACCGTGGTTATCTGGACAACGGGTGAAATGATGGTTTTTCCGCTGCTGGGGTCGGTGGTGGCGAACCGGGCCCCGGAACACCGCCAGGGCAGTTACATGGGGGTTTTCAGTTTAACCTTCTCGCTGGCGTTTGTTGTCGGCCCCGGTTTGGGTATGTGGATTTACGAGAGTTTCGGCCCTTATGCGCTCTGGTCCGGGGTTTTTATCACCGGAATCCTGCTTACTCTGGCGCTGTATTATGCCGGGCATCTGATGACAAAACATCTACTGCCGACAGATGCGGACGTTAATGAAAAAGCAAAATTTTAAATGAGAGATCCGCTCGAATTATTGAAAAAAATCTTTGGAGAAGGTTTTTCACAGGCACGCTCTGCTCAGGCAGGCGGAAATCAACAGGATTATTGAACACGGATATTCAGTAAAGCCCGGTATCCTTCCAGAATATTTTGGGCGGCAGTGGAAAGGGAATAATTTTGCCGCACATACCGCCGCCCTCTCCAGCCCATCACCCTGCGCCTGTCTTCATTTTCCAGCAATAGGGTAAGGGTCCTGCGAAGATCCTGCAGGTCACCCGCAGCAAATGACTGACCGCCTTCCCCGAAATGGGCTTCCATAAATGGAGAATGGCCATACACCACCGGGATGCCGCTGGACAGTGCCTGCAAACCGGCCTCCAGCCCTTTTCCGCTTTCAGGCAGCAGAAAAATATCCATACAGTTAAAAAACTGCGCCAGTTCCTGCTGTGTAGCGGCTTCCATCTGCAGGATATTTGAATTCGCGGAAAATGAAAAAGGCTGACGGCCGCCAATGACAAGCAGTTGAGCGGGGATATTCCTTACTGCCAGGAGAGCCCGCTGCAGTACACGCCGGGACTGTTCACTTTCAATTATCCCAATCACCGGCCGTCCGGAGGGACTGATTTTTTCTAATAACTCCGGCAAGTTGCGGGGATGGAAAGCCCGTGTATTCACTGCCGGGGGAGAATAATGCAGCAGGGTTTTTTTTAGTGCAGCCGGCGGCGGATTATCTTTTATTATGCCGGGAAAGAAAATACCATCACCCTTTTTGAAGGGCAGCATTGATAACCCTTTTTCCAGCGGAAAAGAGGACGATTGTAAAATCAGGTGGCTGTCCGGTAGAAAAGTATTCCGGTAGTAAAAGAGCAGCCTGCGGGTAAGCGGAAAGGGATTATCCAGAAAATGAATAAGGTGCGGCTGATAAATCTGCAGCAGCCATTTCAGATAATGGGGATAGTAGGCAAAATAGCGGTTTCCGTTGAAACGGCAGTCTTCTGTCAGGATTTCATATTCCGGATCGAACTCTTTCTCCAGAACAATCTGTTGCCCTGATGCCGGACGCCAAACTGCCGGGGTTAATATTTTTATTTCCCAGCCGCTCTGCCGGACAATTTCGCGGATAAAACTCTGGTCAAATTTCCCCAGTAATCGGGTGAAGGAAATCTGAAGTAAGCGGGTGTTTTCTTCCATGAAAACAATTATGCCTTCTCAAAGGAGGATTCATTTTTATTACTGGCCGGACACTTTCCTGCAGATGCATTCTGCTGCAGCCACTTTTCCATACGGCGCAGCCGGCATTTCATCACTTATTATTTTCGGCGCTTATTGCGAAAAATTGATTTTTTAAATGAAAAGCTGAAAAGGTAAAACCCGGAATATCCATATCTTTTTTGCCGCAAAGGCACTAAGTTTCAAAAATCTAAAAAACATAATGACACCTTTGCGTTATTAAGGCTTGGTGGCTGCTAACTATTTTGAACGGGAGGGGGAAATGAAAAAATACCAGATAATCCAGATAATCAGCAGTAAACCCGCCAGTGAGACAACCAGTTGATCAATTTGCAAGATTGTTTGCCCCTCCGCGCTTCGGGCGAAAACGTTTGAGCCGCAGGGCATTGGAAACCACGGTAA
>JBAPTX010000063.1:0-6842 GCA_049282375.1 Calditrichia bacterium | reverse complement strand
ATATGATTTATACCTATCAGAAATAAATTGCTTTACCGTAGTCCGGGGTATTACTTTTAAAAAGTAATAATTTAAAGAGGATGATATTAAAATGCGTGTAACAAAAAAAGGCCAGGTTACCATTCCGGCTCATATTCGCGAAATGCTTGGCATCATGACCGAAAGCGAGGTGGAATTCAAGGAAGAAAATGGTCGGGTGTACATACGGAAAGCGTCAAGGAATAGCAAAAATAACAGAATCCGCCAATATCGCGGGGTCGCAACTGTCAAGATGAAAACGGACGAAATTATGAAATTGACCCGGGGAGAAGAATGAACGGCGTATTAGTCGATTCCAATGTAATCCTTGATATTTTCGAAGACGATCCCGTTTGGGCGGATTGGTCGGAATACCAGCTTGAAAATGTTGCTGACACCGCCCCGATTTATATCAATCCGATTATATATACCGAGGTTTCAATTGGTTTTGACACGATCGAAGACTTGGAATCTGCGGTTAAAGGTTGCGGGTTTCGTATGCTTCAACTCCCCCGGGAAAGTCTTTTTCTTGCGGGGAAAGTATTTCTTCAATACCGGCAGAGAAATGGCATCAAAACAGCGCCCTTGCCTGATTTTTACATTGGTGCACATGCGGCTGTATACCGGCTGAAACTGCTGACGAGAGATAAAAGCCGTTACCCGACATATTTTCCTACCGTAGAGCTTATCACGCCGTCGAATACCTGACATACCTGAGATAAGAAAAGGAGCCGATGCAGCAGCAATTTTGACATTTACCACTATATCAGCATTCCTTCCTGAATTTCTTTTTAAAATCAATCTTTTGCTCCGGACAGTTTAGAGTATTAATCTTATGATAATGATTTCGGATAAAACCAGATGGAGGCACCATGAAAAATAAAGAAAGCGCAGCCGAATTTCAGTCGGAACGCAGCCGCTTAAATGAGATTGTGATGAAATATGCCGGACTGACCACCAAACGCTTCTTCAGCCTGGACGGGCAGGCCTATCGCGATAATGGAGTATTGCCGGTAAAAACAAAGGAAATGATGGGGCTGGTGGCTTCCCTTGTGCTGCGCTGCGACGACTGTGTCAAATATCATATCATCCGCTGCCGGGAGGAGGCCGTCAGCGATGCCGAACTGGAGGAAGCGCTGAGCATTGCACTGGTGGTGGGCGGCTCCATAACCATCCCTCATCTGCGCCGTGCCTGGGATACCTGGGAAGAGTTAAAGGAGAATAATCAATAGGGGAAAAGCGGATGCAGCTTATTCATCTGGTTAAACTATCCCAGGAGACGGCGGCAACCCGCAGCCGCAAAAAGAAGGTTGCACTGATGGCCCCTTTTTTAAAGCAGTTAACTCCTGCAGAGGTGGAAATTGCCGCTTCCTGGTTAATGGGGGAACTGCGGCAGGGAAAAATCGGGCTAGGCTATTCGGCCGTTCGTGCTGTCCGGGAGCAGCCGGCGGCTTCGGAACCCGCTCTGCAGTTGCAGCAGGTAAGTTCCTTTTTCGATCGAATTGCCGAAATAAACGGTCCCGGTTCCGCGGGAGCACGGCTGCAATTATTGCAAGAACTGTTCGCTCTGGCCACAGCTTCCGAGCAGGAATTTCTGCAGCGGCTGATTGTAGGGGAGCTGCGGCAGGGAGCGCTGGAAGGTGTTCTGCAGGAGGCAGTTGCCGGTGCCGCCTCCGTTTCACTCAATTCTGTGCGCCGGGCGCTGATGCTCAGCGGAGATATCCGAAAGGTGGCTGTTGCAGCCCTGAAAAACGGAGAGAGCGGGCTGGCCGGATTTCGTCTGGAATTGCTGCACCCTTTGCAGCCCATGTTGGCGCAAAGTGCCGAAGCGGTGGAACAGGTGTTTGAACGCTTCCGGCCGCCGCTGCTGGAATACAAACTGGACGGCGCCCGCATTCAGGTGCACCGGCAGGGTGATGAGGTACGAATCTTCACCCGCAATCTGAACAATGTAACGGCCGCGCTGCCGGAAATTGTAAAGATGGTCCAAAACCTGCCCGTTACCCGGCTGATTCTGGATGGGGAAGCACTGGTTATGCGGGAAGGCGGCGCCCCGGCTCCATTTCAGGTAACCATGAGCCGCTTCGGTCGAAAATCCCCCGATTCAGAATTGCAGAATCAACTGCCGCTCACGCCCTTCTTTTTTGATGTCCTTCATGCCGGCGGTGAGGATTTAATTGACCGGCCTCTGCAGGAAAGAAAAGATCTTTTGCAGAAAATTATTCCCGCTGAGTTCCAAATTCCTTCTGTTTTTGCCGGAACTGCGGAAAAAACCGCTGCATTTTTGAAACAGTCGCTGTTGTCCGGACATGAGGGCATGATGGCAAAATCCGCCGAATCTCTCTATGAGGCAGGCCGCCGGGGAAACCAGTGGCTGAAAATAAAACCGGTTTATACGCTGGACCTGGTAATTCTGGCGGCGGAGTGGGGCAGCGGAAGACGAAAAGGATTTTTAAGTAATCTTCATCTCGGAGCGCGGAATCCGGCAGATAACAGTTTTGTAATGCTGGGTAAGACCTTTAAAGGATTAACCGATCAGATGCTGGCCTGGCAGACCCAGAAACTGCTGGAGCTGGCAATTGCCCGGGAGGGGCATATTGTGCATGTCCGGCCGGAGCTTGTGGTGGAAGTTGCTTTTGACGGCATTCAGGCAAGTTCCCAGTATCCGGGCGGGATGGCGCTGCGGTTTGCCCGGGTCAAGCGTTACCGCCCGGATAAATCCGCTGAACAGGCAGATCAAATTGAAAATGTAAGGGCCATCTTTGAAGGAAATGCAAATCCCCATCTTTTCATTTGAATTCAATTAATGGCGGATCATTTCAATAATTACAAAAATCTGTTTGAATTTGAAAAAGACAGTTTGGAAATTTGGTGCGTGTAAACGGAAAACAGGGAGTATCTAAATGCATCAGACCGCACTGGATAAACAGACCATTGAACTCATCAGAACCTTTCAGAAGAACGAGATCAGCGAGTATCATATCTATTCAGCACTGGCCAAACGGGAAGGCGGCGGGAACGGCCGAGTTCTGCAGAAAATTGCCGAGGATGAGAAAAAGCATTATGAACAGTGGTCCCGCTATTCCGGTGCCGCCGTTAAACCCAACCGCTGGCTCATCACCTTTTATTTACTGATTGCCCGCATTTTCGGGATCACCTTTGCCATTAAAATGATGGAAAAAGGGGAAGAGAAAGCCGAACAGCACTACAAAGAGGTAATCAGCAAGATACCGGAAGCCCGTTCCATAATGCAGGATGAAATGGATCATGAAAAGCTGCTGGTGGAAATGATAGACGAAGAAAAGATCGGATACATCAGTTCCATGGTGCTGGGGCTTAATGATGCGCTGGTGGAATTGACCGGAGCGCTGGCCGGATTTACTCTCGCGTTGCAGAACAGCCGCATAATCGGGATGGCCGGATTAATCACCGGGATTGCCGCCACCCTTTCCATGGCCGCATCGGAATACCTCTCCCAGAAGTCCGAGCCGGATGAAAAGGACCCGCTGCGGGCGGCCTTTTATACCGGGCTGGCTTATATCGGGGCAGTGGTGCTGCTGGTTATACCTTTTTTCCTGCTGCAGAATTATTATCTGGCGCTGGCACTGACTCTCTTTATCGCTGTCCTGATTATCCTGTTATTTTCGCAGTTTGTGTCGGTGGTTAAGGATATCGGTTTTGCTAAATTTTTCTGGGAAATGATTCTGATCAGTTTTGGCGTTGCCGCAATTTCATTTTTTATCGGGTGGATCGCCCGCCTTATTTTTAAAGTTGAATTATAAATCTAAGACAGCAGTTTTTCTGAAATCTGCTGCACTGCCCGTTGTCCGCTTGTAATTGCCCCTTCAATAGTAGCCGGAAGGCCGGTTGCCGTCCAGTCCCCTGCCACGTAAAAATTATCAAGTAACGGCCCCGGCTGCATCCGCCATTTTTGCGATTGCGGCGTCTGGGCGATTGTCGCTCTTTTTTCCCGAATTATTTTATGTGCCAGAATAGAATGGCTGTTTTCCAGACGCAGATTGAACAAATTGAAGAATTCTTCCTTCACTTTCTCTAAGATATCTTCAGCAGCTAGACCATTCCAACTGTTTGCGGCGCTCACCACTACTGCATAACCTTTTCCCTGGCCCTTCTCCGGCAGCGGTAAAATCCACTGCAGCGGCGTATTTACCGGGGCCATAATTCCTTCAAAACCAAGCGATGATTTTAAAAATAAATAGATGGTCATAATTGAATTGTAGCTGAACTGTTCCAGTTGTTCACCCTGACTGCTGAGGGTCTCGTTTTGTGAGTGGCGGATAATTTCCCGCAAGGCATAAGGAGGAACCGTGCTCAGTGCCAGCGGTGCATCAAACTGCTGTTTACCGGTTACAACTGCTTTAACCCTGTTATTGCGGATGATAAGTTTTTTTACATTCTGCAATGTGTAAATGCTTCCGCCGTTTTCAACAATGTAGCGTTCTGCCGGATGGGCAAAAATTTCGCTGAGCCCGTTCCGGCAAATCCCGAACCCGGCCATTTTGGATGATTTTAAAAATGATTGCTGCACCGCGCTGAGAAGCAGACGGGCATCGGCTTCCTCCGCCGGGGTATTCAGAATGGCCAGGGACATTGGATTCCAGATCAGTTGCCGGATTTTTTCGCTCTGCCGGCAGTGACCGGTCCATTCTGAAACAGTCATTTCGCTGAATTTTTCAGGTTTCAAAATGTACTGCTGCCAAAGTAAATGTAAAAGGTCGGCGGGACGGATACCGCTGATTTTTATTTGCTTCATTAATGGAAAGAAAAAGTGAAATGGGGCGGGAAGTGCAGAGGTTTGAAAATCAAAATAACGGTTTTTTTCAAACAGAAAACGGAGCTTTAAACAGGGCTGCAGTTGAACCTGGTCAATGGAACCGATGGTTCTCAGGAAATCCAGGGTCTTCGTATAGGCGGCGGACAATACGTGCTGTCCGTTATCAATGGTCCGTCGAATATCCCTTGCCATAAAGGAGCGAACGCGGCCGCCCAGATAACGATTCTTATCCAGGATTATCGGATGTAAACCCCGGGCGATGGCTTCTACTGCAGCGGCCATTCCGGCCACGCCGCCGCCAATGATCACTAATTCGCGCTTCACATGATTATTCCCGCAGTATAGTTTTTAGCGAATATTTGATTAGCTGAACCCTTTCAGGCAATCTGCAGCGATTCGGTGAAAAGGGTCCGGAAAGCAATAGATAATTTAACAAAGGTGGGGATTTCAAGCTTATGATACATCACATTAAACTGATTTCTCGCCATGCTGTGCAGCAGATAAGCATAAATATTTTTCATGATCTGCGAAGGGATCATATTGCGGCGTTCATGGCGGGGGAGAATTTCAGATGCTTTGTCATAGTACTCCCGGGCCCGCATAAACTGATGGCGCATCAGACGCTGAAAGGCCGGATTATTTCTTTTATTTAGAATATCCTGTTCTGTAACCCCAAAGCGGTTCAGTTCTTCTATCGGAAGATAAAGCCTGCCCATTTCGGCATCCACACCAACATCCCGCATAATATTAGTCAACTGCAGGGCAATGCCCAGATTCACCGCATATTCTTTTACGCGCTCATCCCGGTAGCCGAATATCTGAATACTCATCAGGCCTACCACAGAAGCCACCCGGTAGCAGTAGGTCATTAAATCATCAAAGGATTGAAAACGCACCCGGGCCAGATCCATGCGAACCCCTTTGATCAATTCCATAAAATATTCTATGGGAATACGGAAACGGTCTGCGATTTTCCATACTTTCTGAAACTGATGACTGTGCTGACCGCTGAACTGGCGCAGCAATTCCTCTTCCCAGATATCCAGTTGCAACTGTTTCTTTGAGTGGGGTTGATCACTATCCGCAATATCATCTGTCTGGCGGCAAAAGGCATAAAGGGTGTAAATGGCCTCCCGCTTTTCCCGCGGCAGAACAGAAAATGCATAATAGAAATTGCTTTTGCTGTTGCGCGTTATTTTTTTTGATTTACTCATTTTTAGCCCGTTTTGATATTATAAAATCTGAAGTCGCAGCCATCAGCACTTTCATCCTGTCCCAATTATTCAGGCAGGGCCTGTGTCGTAAAATCCTGTCCCTGCTGTTATCTATTTTCTCCAGTATGCTCATTCCGCCGGCAACAGTAAGGGCCAGTTCAAGGCGCAATCTGCCGCGTACATGATGCAGTAAAGGATGTCCGCTTTGGAAAAGGGCGGCAGTTTGTTTCAACAAATGATTTAATAAAAGTTCAAAATCTGCTGTAAAACGGCCCTGAACTAATTGTTCTTCCGTCACTCTGTAAAGTTCCAGATACTCCGCCGGTATGTAAAACCGGTTTGCAGGAATATCCGCGGAAAGATCCTGCCAGAAGTTTGTCAGTTGAAGGGCAGTGGTGATATTATCTGAATACAGCATCAGTTTTTCATCCCGATAGGAAAAAATCCATAAAACAATCCTTCCCACCGGATTGGCTGAAAACCGGCAGTATTCCAGCAATTCTTCAAAAGTCTGAAACCGGTTTTTTTTGATATCCCATAAAAAAGCAGTCAGCAGGTCGTCCAGCAACTGCAGCGGAATTTCAAACTTTTGGATAGTGTCACTCAATGCCTGAAAAATAGGTTGATCATAATGACCTTCCCCGGCGCGGTACAATTGTTCCCGCCAGTCCAGGACTTTCTTTTCATTTTTTTCGACATCGGCAAAGTCATCGGCGGTGCGGGCAAACGCATATACTGCAGCAATGTGGGGCCGAAATTCAGGTGGTATGAAAAAACTGGCCACCGGAAAATTTTCGTAATGGTTGCGGGTAATT
>JBAPTX010000062.1:0-7257 GCA_049282375.1 Calditrichia bacterium | reverse complement strand
GTGCGGGAACCCGGCCTGCTGTGCTGCGCAGCGGGTTTTATGTAAAAGAAGTGGAAACCACCGGGAGGGAATACAGCAGCGGAATTACCCTTCAGGGAAAACATCAACATGTTTCCCCCCGGGGAGTGCAGCACTTTTTGTTCGGGATGAATCTGCAGTTCAGCGGCAACAGAGGGCCCGGCCGGCAGTTCGACCCTCTGAAGCCGCTGTCTGTCAATTCCGCCCTGCGCCCGCGCCGCTTTGATGAAATCCCCGATTTTTATCAGTTGGGAATTTACAGTGAGTATTCCCTCAGCAGCCGTCTGATCCGGCCCTATTCGATATCCGCGGGTCTGCGCGGTGAGTTTTTTAATCCGCAAAAGATGGGTGGTGGTTCGCTGATTAAAAGCCGGAACGGCAGCTTCTGGAATCCGCGGCTGGGGCTGCAGGTGGAATTATCCAAATCCCTGCAGGTACGGGCCGCCTGGGGGTATGCCGCAAAAGGGCCGGCTCTGCTCCATTTATATCCAGCGCCGCTGTACGTGGATGTGCTGGAAACGGGACGAATGGGGCTCGATACCCTGATGACCACCTATGTGTATAATCTGCAGAATGAAGAATTAAAAGCTTACCGCCAGCAGAAAGCGGAAATTTCGCTGGATTATGTGCGCCATCCTATTCTGGCTTCCCTTACATTTTTCCGGCAGAATACCACCGGCATCCCCTGGGAAGTGCAGTTGCCCTACACGTTAAAAACCTGGTCCTGGCCCAACTGGCCTTCGGCGGAAGGCCGCGAGATTGTGTCTGAACAGCCCGTGCTGGTTTCCGGCAATTCGCAGATCCGGAATCTGGGATGGGTGCATAATAAAGGCGCCGAATTGCTGATTAAATCGCAGCGAATTCCCCCTTTTAATTTGATGCTGCAGGTATCCGGGTCCTATGTTTTTACCCGAAATGGAGCCGAAGCTTCCCGCAGTGTTTCGGCACCGCAGAGTTTACTTTTTCCCGATTCTATGAACCATACTGTTTTTCCGGTCTTCCCTTTTGTGGGCGGCTGGCGCGATCAGTTTATTTTTAAATATAAACTGGATTACCTGAATAAAAATCTGGGCCTTTGGCTGACGTTTTCAATTTTTCATAAACCTTTGGAACGGCAGCGGTATTTCGATAAATCCCAAAGCCGGATTTATGCCGCCGGATATTTTGAAGATGATACTTTCTTTCCTTTAAGTTTGGCGGAAGCGCAAAAGCTGGAGATATTCGGAATGCTGGACCCCGCTGCCCGCAAAATTTTCCGCCATCCCGCCAATTATTTTTTTAATCTGACCCTCAGCAAATCTCTTATGCAGGGTATGGAAATGTCGCTGTTTATGAATAATTTTTTCAACAGGCATGGATTTTATCTGAATCCCTACGGAATCGTTCAGGCGGCAAATCCGGAAATTTTTTATGGAATCGAATTCAGTATTCTTATACAGCCTTTTGTGCGGTCGCTCGGGCAGGGGGGAATCTGATTTGAAATTTGTTCTGAAATGGTTCTTAACTGTTGCTGTTCCGGCGCTGCTGCTCAGCGCCTGTGCACGCAAGGATATCGTAAATGTGGATTCCCGGGCGGGAATTACCTTTCTTATTATTGCCGGCAATGAAACTTTATTTTCGCCGGACAGCAGCGGATATTCCGTACTGCCCAATGCCGAAGTGGTGCTTCTTTCCCGGGATTACAATAACACCCGTTATACCTTTTATGCGGACAGCAACGGTCTGGTAAATATCCGGAATGTGGTGGCTTCCCGTTATGAAGTACGCGCCAGCTATGCGGTTAATACCGCCCTGACCCTGATAAGTGCTTTTGAATTGGAACTGGTGCAGCCTGTGCAAAGGACCGACACTCTTAAGCTGTTCCGGCAGTATAATTCGCCCCTCCTTATAAATGAACTGTACTACTGCGGCATCCGGAATGATCAGATAGGTTTTAACTACTTTGCCGATCAGTTCGTGGAAATTGTAAACCGGAGCGATTCACTTCAATTTCTGGATGGAATGATACTGGCCCGTATCAGTATCCGCGAAGAATATCAATTGAATAAAGATGAGCTGGATTCTCTGGAATGCCTGCAGGCCTATCAGTTTCCCGGTAAACCCGGCGGGCGGTTTTATCCCTTGAATGCAGGAGAGACTGCCGTTGCGGCGGTGCTGGCTGCCGATCATACACAGTTCATCCCCAATTCAGTGAATTTAGCAGATGCCGATTTTGAATTTGTGAATCAGTATGGCTCGGAAGATGACAATCCCCAGGTGCAGAATCTGTACAATTTAAATCCTGAGATTACTATTGAGTTCTATTTTAATCTGGTTTCCGGCGGGATTGTCCTTGCCAGTGGTGAAAACTGGCATCTGCGCACCGTGTTTACACCCACCGGCAGCAGAACCTATGTTTATTTTCCGCAGAACACCGTAATTGATGCGGTGGAATATCAAGCCTCCGCCGCCGGCAGCAAATATTTACCCTTACGGCTGGATGCCGGTTTTACCGGCGTTGGTATTTCCCGCTACACCGGAAAATCGGTGCAACGTATTCAGTTAAAAGACCTCAATAACAGCCGAACAGATTTTCAGATTTTAAGCCATCCAACACCCGGTCAGGTTTTCCCGGCACTATTTACAGGGAATCTCTATTGATCCGTTTTATTTTCATGCTGTTGTTTCTGATCATTTATTCACCCGCTGCCGCAGCGGATTACCGGACTGCGGCGCTGGGGGGAAGCGATCTGGTGCTGAACCATCCTGCAAACCGGGCCGATTTATTTCATACTGCCGGGAATTGTGCCTACCTGCTGCAGTCGCAGGAACCGGAAAGGGTGACTCTCCGCAGCGAACTGCAGTTCCGGAAGGGGGACCTGAAGCGCAAACTTGATCCCGGCCGCCGCCGGCAGACAGCTTTCTCCGGTGCTCATTTAAAAAAAATAAGTGATAACCGCATTATTTACGGGAAAATAACTTACCTGTTGGAAGATCTTTACAATGTGCCGGGGGCACTGAACCCGCAGCCCTACAGCAGCGATCCCCTGTTCATTTCGGATAGGACTGCCGGCGATTTTGCCTATCAGGGACCTTTACTGCAGGTCTGTTTTCAGCAGCAGTTACGGCGGCGCTGGGGATTGGGGATTGCCGTGGTTTACGGGGTGGAGCAGGGGATTAAAAATCAATATACCCAGCCGCGAATTCTGCAGCGGAAGTTTACCGCGCAGGCGGCAGCCACTTATCTGCTGGGCCGGGGATGGACGGCGGGGGCCTCCTTTAATTATTTGAATGATCAGGATCAGTATGAATTCAGGCAGAATGCCTTCACCTCTGCACAGATTCAGGTTTATAAATATATCAGTGAAGCCTTTTCTTATTCGGTGCTGCAGGATTTTGACCACTTTATGAAAAGAGATGGCTGGAGGGGAGTGCTTGCTGTACAGAAAAATTCCGGCGGGGCCGGCGGGACGCATCTGCTGCAGGTGCGCTATGGTTATGAAAAAAGGGAAGCATTTTATACCACCCACATCCGGCAATTTGACCCGGACTGGCTGGCAGACACCTACGGGGCAGCATACGAATACCGCTGGCAGCAGGATCAGAACCGCTGGTCGGCCGGATTCCGCACCTCTCTTCTCCGCCGCAGCAGTTTCAGCGAGCACCGCCGCTTTGAACTGCTGATAACCGAACGGCAGGAAACGCGGCTGAAGGTTGAAGCAGGTGCCGGGGCCAGGTTTCAGGCCGCTGTTCCGCTCCGTCTGGTGCTGCAGACCCGCCTGATCCGTGTCAGGGATAATTATGATGATTACCAGAGCCGCATTTTTCGCCGCACCCGGGTTGAAGATGCCGGTATCGGTGGCGGTGTGGAGGCGGTGGTCAGTACTGCTATCCGCCTGTTTTTCGGATACCGGCACGACCGGAGCAATCTGACCTCATTTTCACCCCGTTATCTGCCGGACCACCACTCAAATACATTTTCCATGGCCATGGATTTCTACCGCACCCGCCGCAGAATGGTGCTGCTGATTCAATATTTCAGGCAAAGCCGGCCCGGAACAAAATTATTAAATGAAGGATGGCTGTTCGGGTTTTCGCTGGAAATCGGGAATGGTTAAACTGCAGAGAACTGCAATACCTGATGACCTGATTCGACTCCGATTTAGTTAGTTAATCAGAATGATCCGCTCAGCTCTGGGCCTATCCGGTTTAAATATCAGGTTTTGCATCACCACGGCTGCTGTATTAAATTTACCGGCTTAAATATTTTATAAATCATTCATTTCAGCATGAGGAGTTTTAATGGCGGATCAGCACCTGGATAAAACAACTGAAATTCCCAAACATTACGATCCCTCGCAGGTGGAAGAAAAATGGTATCAGCAGTGGCTGGATGCCGGCTATTTCAATGCGGAAGTGAATCCGGAGCGCACTCCTTATACAATTGTTATTCCGCCGCCCAATGTAACCGCTCCACTGCATATGGGGCATGCTTATAATAATACCATTCAGGATGTTTATATCCGCTTCAAACGCAAAGACGGATTCGAAACATTATGGCTGCCGGGAACGGACCATGCCGGTATCGCCACCCAGAATGTGGTGGAAAAGGAGCTTCGCAAAAGCGGCAAGACAAGGCAGGATCTGGGCCGGGAAGCCTTTGTACAGCGGGTATGGGAATGGCGGGAGCAATACGGCACACGCATTATTTACCAGCTTAAAAAAATGGGCTGTTCCTGCGACTGGCGGCGGGAGCGCTTTACCATGGACGAAGGTTTGTCCCGTGCAGTGCAGGAAGTGTTTATCCGCCTTTATCACAAGGGGTTGATCTATAAAGGAACCTATATCATCAATTGGTGTCCGCGCTGCGGAACCGCCATTTCTGATGAAGAAGTGGAGTACAAGGAATCCGCCGGGCATCTCTGGCATATTAAATATCCTCTGAAAGACAGCAGCGATTTTCTGGTGGTGGCCACCACCCGGCCGGAAACCATGCTGGGGGACACCGGTGTGGCGGTTCACCCCGAAGATGACCGCTATCGCGAATACATTGGGCGGACGGTTTTGCTGCCGTTGATGAACCGGGAGATCCCGGTGGTGGCGGACCGCCATGTGGACCCGGAATTCGGCACCGGTGCCGTTAAAATAACTCCGGCCCATGACCCCAATGATTTTGAAATCGGGAAACGCCACAATTTGCCGCAGGTGAATATTTTAAATGCAGAAGGTATTTTAACCGAGCAGGCCGGAGATTACGCCGGGCTGGAGCGGTTTGCCGCCCGCAAGAAAGTGGTCCGTGATCTGGAAGAGAAGGGGCTCCTGCTGAAAATCGAAGATCACCGGCACAGCGTGGGGCATTGCCATCGCTGCGATACGGTAGTGGAACCCTGGCTGTCCGAACAGTGGTTTGTGCGAATGAAGGAACTGGCTGAACCGGCTAAAAAAGTTGTAGAGGAGGGTAAACTTAAGCTGCATCCTTCCGACCGCTGGTATAAAACTTATATCAACTGGCTGGAAAATATCCGTGACTGGTGCATCAGCCGGCAGTTATGGTGGGGACACCGCATTCCGGTTTACTACTGCCAGTCCTGCGGCGAATCCGTGGCCGCCCAGGGAACGCCGGGTAAATGTTCCAATTGTGCCGCCGAAAACTGGAAACAGGATGAAAATGTGCTGGATACCTGGTTCAGCTCCTGGCTGTGGCCTTTTTCCACACTGGGCTGGCCGGAGGACACTCCCGGGCTGAAATATTTTTATCCCACCGATACCCTGATTACCGGGCCAGATATCATCTTTTTCTGGGTAGCGCGGATGGTAATGGCCGGACTTGAGTTTATGGATGATATTCCCTTTAAAGATGTTTATCTGAATGGCATTGTGCGGGATACGCAGGGAAGGAAAATGAGCAAGTCGCTGGGCAACGGCATCGATCCGGTGGAAATTATTGATCAATACAGCGCCGATGCCATGCGCTTTACCCTGATCATGCTCAGTTCCGAGGGGCAGGATATCAACCTCTCGGAATCCCATTTTGAGATGGGGCGGAATTTTTCCAATAAAGTGTGGAATGCCTATCGTTTTCTGGCGCTGAACCTGCAAACACCGTCGGATAATTTTAAAGATTATGAAGCGGATTTTCAAACTGCCGACCGCTGGATTCTTTCCGCCCTGCAGCGCACCCTCGAAAGCTACCGGCGGAATCTGGATAACTTCCGGGTTAATGATGCCTTACAGGACGCCTATCATTTCTTCTGGCATGAGTTCTGTGACTGGTATCTGGAATTGATTAAACCCCGTCTGGGGGCATCCGCCGCTGCGCAGGAGGGCGCTTCCGCCCGTGCAGTTGCCGTTCATATTCTTAAAGCAAGCATGAGTCTCCTGCACCCCTTTGTCCCTTTCATTACTGAAGAAGTGTGGAACCGCTTAAAAAATGAAGATGAACCCGCATTGATAATATCCGGTATGCCGCAGGTGGATCAAAATTTGATTTCGCCGCAGGCGGAAAAGGAAATGGAACTGCTTCAGCAGGTTATCAGCGCCATCCGGGCAATCCGGTCTGAAATGAACGTGCCTCCCGCCAGTCCGGCGGCGCTTAAATTCAAAACCCCGGAAAAAGAAACGGCTGAGCTGATCAGCAGGCATGCCGGTGATTTGTGGCAATTGGCACGGGTGGAAACAGTAGAGCATATCCCCGCAGAACAGAAGGTTGCTGCACCGGCTGTTGCAGTGGTGGGAAATCTGGAACTGCTGGTGCCGCTGGAAGGCCTGATCGATCTTGAAAAGGAAAAACAACGGCTCCAAAAAGAAATTGAACGACTGGACGCTCAACTGAAAGGGCTGCGGAAAAAACTGGCAAACGAACAATTCTTAACCAGGGCCCCGCAGGCGGTGGTGGACCAGGAAAAGAACAAACTGGAAACGTTTTCAGCAAAAAAAGAAAAACTGCAAAAAAACCTGATGCAACTTAAATAGGAGAAGGTTATGAAGCGCCCGGCCGCTGTATTACTCAGTTTAATCCTGATTTGCGGAATTCTGCATGCAGCAGATAATTATGTAACGGTTTACAACAACAATCTTGCCCTGGTAAAACAAATCCGCAGTGTGGAAATGCCGGAAGCGGGGGAACTGCTGCGCTTTACCGATGTGGCTGAACAACTGATCCCCACTTCGGTGCATCTGCGCCCGGTCAGCGGCCGCGATTTTCAGGTGCTGGAACAGAATTTTGAATACGATTTGGTCAGCGCCGACAAGATTCTGGAA
>JBAPTX010000061.1:0-2590 GCA_049282375.1 Calditrichia bacterium | reverse complement strand
GCACAGGATACCATGACCGGTATCGGCATGATCATCCTTATCGGCGTAGTGGTAAACAATGCGATTGTGCTTGTGGATATGATAAATCGCCGCCGCAGTGACGGCATGTCAAGGGCAGCCGCTATTGAAGATGCCGGCGGCAACCGTTTCCGTCCCATTTTAATGACCAGTCTGACCACTATTGGTGGATTGCTGCCTATGGCCCTTGGAAATGCCGCCCTGATCGGTGCGCCCTATGCACCCATGGGATTAACCATTATCGGGGGGTTGATTACCAGCACATTTCTGACCTTGTTTGCGGTTCCTGTGCTCTATACCCTCTTTGATGACCTGGGGATTTACTTCCGGCGGCTGCTGAGCTGGGGACGCTCCGGAAGGGTGAATACCGCAGAAGAAAGCTCGTGAAATCTGCCGGCCTTCCAATTTTTAAAAAAGTTTGACAAGTCCTGATCCGGGTATTATATTTTGCGTCCGTTTGGCGAACAAGAAGGAGAGTGCAAATAAAAATGGGGCTGTAGCTCAGTTGGGAGAGCGCTTGAATGGCATTCAAGAGGTCTGGGGTTCGATTCCCCACAGCTCCACTGCTTATAGAACCTGATGGAATCCTTTTTGTTTATTTTTCTTCTTTCACTTTCTTTCTTCAGTTTTATTTCTATCCGGAAACGGCCGCGGTCTCTCCGCGAGAAGCAGCTAATTCTGCTAAATCTTATTTATGAGAAGTATTCCCGGAAGGAAATAAAAAAACAGCAAAAATAATTTCGGCGCCGTACCCAAGTGGCTAAGGGAGAGGTCTGCAAAACCTCCATTCGGCGGTTCAAATCCGCCCGGCGCCTCAAATGAAAGCCGCCCCCTTAAGGGCGGTATTTTTATTTCATCCATCTGAATGTGACATTGATCATTCCCTGAAACCTGTCATCAGCCTCAAACTGTAATATTCATTCTGCTTGAATGAAAATTTCAGTTGACCATCATTCTCTGCATTTATCTGTATTTTGGTTCCTTTGAGGTCAAAGTTCTTAAATCAAACAGTGCTGAATTGAAATAGAAATTCCTGGCTATTCATTTCTCCGCTCAAAAGCTAAAAAGAGTTACGGCCTGGACCTTCACGCATGCATCAAGCTTTAAAATCAAGTTGCAATAAAAATAATGAGATCAGCAGATTTTTGAGATAATTAAAAAACAGGAGAAAGCAAATGAAACCCGCATATAGATTGCTTCGGATCTGTATCAGTTGTTTTATTTTAATGGCGATATTTTTGGTAAATCCGGCATCCGCCGATTCGGTAACATTGCAGGCAATGAAGGATAATACGCTCTACGAACAAGCCTCGGGAAATTTAAGTAACGGAGCGGGTGATCACTTCTTTTGCGGAACCACCGCAGCAGAAGATATTCGCCGGGGGTTAATTGCTTTTGACATCAGTGGTAATGTGCCTGCCGGAGTTAATATTGACAGTGTCCGGCTGACCCTTTATATGTCACGTTCCATTTCCGGCAACCAGTCTGTCAATTTACACAGAGTTACCGCAGATTGGGGAGAGGGGACTTCCGATGCGCCGGGCGGGGAAGGCGGAGGTGCACCTGCCACCAGCGGAGATGCTACCTGGCTGCATACTTTTTATAGTACAGATTTCTGGGCCAATGCCGGGGGGGATTATACCGGCACTGTCAGCGCCATTCAGACAGTTGACGGTATCGGCAGCTATAGTTGGGGAACATCCCAGATGGGCGGTGATGTGCAAAGCTGGCTGGATTCACCCTCCGGAAATTTCGGATGGATCCTGATCGGAAATGAAAGCGGCGCCGGAACAAGCAAGCGATTTGATACCCGGGAAAATGCCACTCCCGCAAACCGGCCAACGCTGACCGTTTATTATTCAAGCACCGGCACCTTTGTAAAAGATATTATGCCGGACTGGAATCTGCTGGGCCTGCCTTTAAATGTAAGCGATCCCTTTTATCTTTCCCTTTTTCCCGATGCCATCAGCGGCACTCTTTTCGGATTTAACGGCAGTTATACCCCCGAAGATACCCTGCTGGCAGGGACGGGTTACTGGCTGCGTTTCCCTAATGCGGGCAGCCGGTCAATCAGCGGCAGCCCCATTAATTCATTAAATCTCCAGTTGCAGACCGGATGGAATCTGATTACCGGAATTTCCTGTGATATTCCACTATCTTCCGTGCAGGATCCCACGGGAATTTTAATACCGGGCACCCTTTTTTCCTTTAACGGGTCTTACGTCCCGGCGGACACTTTGCGCCAGGGGGAAGGATATTGGATAAGAGCGTCCGGTCCGGGACCGGTTACTCTGGATTGCAACTAATTAAACATTATTAAGCAGCAGATTTCTGATTCCTCTATAAAAAAAGGGAAAGCATTGCTCTTATGTGGCAGGCTTTCCTTTTTTTAATAGATAGTTTTCATTTCATACCTTTTTTTCTGTTTTTTATCAATGAAATAAAGCGGCTTTAATGACTTTCGTTTTGATATTCATGGCATAAGCCATTCCCGGGAATTTAAAACATTGCTCACCTGAATTATCCGATACAAATTCAATTTAAAAATCTATTCTACCGGGCATTATATAGC
>JBAPTX010000060.1:0-6782 GCA_049282375.1 Calditrichia bacterium | reverse complement strand
ACCATATTGAAGTGGATGATCATTTACGGATTCAGGAAGAGCAGATTCCGCAGCCCATTAAACTGGTTATTTTCAGAATTATTCAGGAAGCGCTGAATAATATGGCAAAACACAGCAAAGCCAATCTGGTATCCGTTTCGCTGAAACAGGAGGACGGCCATATCAGTCTGGAAATTGAGGATGACGGGGTCGGATTTAATAAAGAAAAAACTCTCAGCAGAAAATCTTTTACGGGTCTGGGGCTGGCCAGTATGAAAGAGCGCACTGAATTTTCCGGCGGCGAATTCGAGATTATTTCACATGTGGGTGAAGGTACCATTTTAAAAGCCCGCTGGCCGTTCTCCACCGGTTAAGGCAAGAAAAATTCCTTCATTAATTATTATTTCTTTGTTTTTTTGCTGCGGGTTGTAGGGTGATAATTGCTTTTCCTTCTTATACAGAGACAATATGCCTTTACGTCTGAAAAATAAAAAAGGAGATTGACCAAACGGACAATCTCCTTAGAATTTCTGAAATATTATTTAAACTAGTTCAACGCTTCCCGGGGTTCAGCATCAAATCCGGCTCGCGAACCCAGCCTCAACTGCAGATTCATAAATTTTTTAATGATCAGAAGGATGTTTCCGGTAAATCCGGTATAAACCCGTATGCCGTGATTTTCAAAATAATCATAAACCTCCCGGTTGCATTTTCCGGTAATCACCACATTGATACCGTTGTTTTTCAGCATACGGGCGGCTGAGAGGCCAAAATCTTCTTTCTGTAAAAAGGTGTTATGCAGGCAGTGATATTGCATTTGTTCTGTGGAATCGAGAATAATGTAATATTTTGAACTGGAAAAAGACTGGCCTACTTTCGAAAAAAGCTCCTGATTTTCTGCTGAAAATGCAAATTTCAATGAAGCGCCTCCTCTAAAGCTGTTATGATGTTTGTGCATTCCCGTGCAGCCAGATTCTTCTGGGCGGGAAAAAAAATATTTCTTTGATCAGGTTTTCGGCATCCTGCTGGTTTTCCGGCGTGACTCCATACATGCAAAAACAAATGTCCGGACTATTTTCCTTTAAAAGGACCCCGTCTTCTAACCCATTCAACTGATGCTGAATTTGTTGGGAAAACAGTTTATCTTCTACCACGCCATAACGTTCCAGTTTAAGCGTTTTATAGAGGGTAGCGTGATGGGGAGACATGGAAAAATGGAACATTGTCTTGTCCTATGCCGAAGCTTTATTCACAAATTTCTTGACATGCATTAATATTTCGGCAGCCCGGAAAGGTTTACTTAAAAATCCGACCGCGCCCATTTGCTTAATCCGCTCAATTTTTTCCTTATCTGAAAAACCGCTGATAAATAAAACCCGCTGTGCTGCTTTAATTTTTTTGATTTCCTGAAAGACCTTCAGTCCATCCATATAGGGCATTACAACATCCAGAATAACCAGAGAAATACGGTCCTGCCTTTTTTTAAATATTTCAAGGCCCTTAGCGCCATCGGGGGCGGTATAAACGATATACCCGTAAATACTCAATAAATCTTTTAAAACGCTGAGTATCTGGGGTTCATCATCTATAATTAAAACTTCGGAATTTTCATCCTGAACCGGAAAATTCTGATATGAATTATCATCATTCATTTTACTAGTTCCTTCTATATAAAATCCGACCATCTGCGCTTCCCTGTAATTGGGAAATTTTCTGGTCTGTCTTCTTAAATTACTGAAAAGATAAGTGAAGGAGAGGAATTGGGAAATAATACCGGTTCTATTTTGCTTGTAGTCTTCTGATGTTTTGAGTGTCAACTTTAAAACTACATTTTACATATGATTTACAACAGCCCTGGAGAAGGGCGGCCTTTCAGACCAGCCCTTTTTTTATGGCATAGTGGGTAATTTCGGCATTGTTCTTCATATGCATCTTGGAAAGGATACGCCCCCGGTAAGTACTGATGGTTTGTACGCTGAGGCCCAGCTCACCGGCAATTTCCGAAACGGTTTTACCGGAGGCGATCATGCACATCACCTGATATTCGCGGTCTGAGAGAGATTCGTGGGATGGCTGCCCTCTGCCTTCTTCCAGTTCAAAGGCGAGTTTTTCCGCCAGAGTCGGGCTGATATACTTACGTCCCTGTGCCACCATCCGTATGGCATTGATGATTTCATTTGAGGAACTTTTCTTTGTCAGATACCCGGATGCCCCTGCCCGGAATGCCCGCAATGCATACTGTTCCTCGGGATGCATGCTGAGAATCAGAATAGCCGCTTTCGGGTGAATGCTCTTTACTTCTTTCAGGATTTCAATTCCATCCCGGCCCGGCATGGAGATATCCAGCAGAATAACGTCATATTCATTATGAGTAATTTTTTGCATTACCTCGGCGCCGTTGGAAGCTTCTTCTACTTCACGGATATCATGGAATTCCAATAAAATTTGTTTAATACCCTGACGGATAATTGTGTGGTCATCTGCAATCAGGATTTTAATCACATTTTCCCCCATCAATTTTAATCAATAAAGCCGGTCTATAACTGATTCCACTAAATTTTAAATGATTGTACTGCAAATTACAACCCATTTCTTCAGAGATTCAGCCGCTGATTTCGGTACATTTTTCAGGAAGGGGTTGCTCCCGATTTGATGCAAGTCTTGAAGAGAAATACCGGCCGCCCCATGTGGATGGAACCGCCGGTAAGTTATTTTATAAATATTTCTGCAGGTCTTTCACCCGGTCTGTTCTTTCCCAGGTAAAATCACGGTCTTTGCGGCCGAAGTGGCCGAAGGCGGCGGTTTTTGTATAAATAGGACGCATCAGGTCCAGCAAATTAATCATTCCGCCGGGAGTGAAATCAAATTCTTTTTGTACGATTTCACTTAATTTTTCATCAGTCAGTTTTCCGGTGCCAAACGTTTCCACCATTAGGCTGACCGGCTGGGAAACGCCGATGGCATAAGCCACCTGAATACCGCATCGTTCCGCCAGTCCTGCGGCGACGACATTTTTTGCCACATAGCGGCTGAAGTAAGAAGCAGAACGGTCCACTTTAGTGGGATCTTTTCCACTGAAAGCGCCGCCCCCGCTGAAATAAGCGCCGCCGTATGTGTCAACGATTATTTTACGCCCGGTAAGTCCCGTGTCAGCTTTGGGGCCTCCGGTAACAAAACGGCCGGTGGGATTAATCAGATACTCAATGGTTTTACTGCGCAGGTTTTCCGGAATAACTTTCTCTATGATTTCCGCCGCGATGTCTTTCCGAAGGGTTTCTATATCCACCTGGGGAGAATGATTAACGGCGATAACGACTTTTTCCACTGAAACCGGTTTGTTTTCCTCGTAACGAACCGTTACCTGCGACTTGCCGTCCGGACGCAGATATTTCAGGATTTTTTTCCGCCGCACTTCACTCAGGCGCATCACAAGTTGCTGGGCCAGCATTATAGGCATCGGCATCAGTTCTTCGGTTTCATTTGTGGCATAACCGAACATCATTCCCTGATCGCCGGCGCCGGCACGATCCACACCAAGGGCAATATCGGGGGACTGCTGATTGATATTTGTAAGCACCGCGCAGCTTTCATAATCGAAACCGGTCTGCGGATCTGTGTAACCGATTTCCTTTACGGTGCGGCGCACCACTTTGGGAATATCCACATAACACTCGCAGGATATTTCCCCGCCGATAAAAACCAGCCCGTTACTGATAAAGGTTTCGCATGCTACCCGTCCGTAAGGGTCTTTTTCCATTATCGCATCCAGAACTGCATCGGAAATCTGATCGGCAATTTTGTCCGGGTGGCCCTCGGTAACCGATTCAGATGAAAATAAGAAATTCTTCATTCATTCTTCTCCTGTATCTGCGTCATTGTTTGTCAAAATTAAATTCTGAATAGTCGCCCATATTCAAAATCTGGGCGCGGCCCTGCAGGGAGGCGTAATCCCCGATCATACTTTCGCGCATGTTGATTCTTTTGATTTCCGCACCGCCGCCGATGATGCTGTCCCGAATGATTGCTTCTTCAATGGTGCAGTTGCGCCCCACGGTAACATTTGGCCCTATCAGCGAATTGGAAACTGTTGCGTCCGGGTGAATATACACCGGCGGAATAATGATAGAATTGGGAAAATCGTAGGTTTGATCACTGAAATCCCGTTCCAGAATAATGCGGTTTGTGCTCAGCAGCGTGTTGGGTTTACCGCAGTCGTACCAGCCTTCCACCTGAAATGTTTTTATTTTCTCGCCATTATTCATCATTAACTGAATGGCATCTGTCAGTTGAAACTCATCTCTGGTTTTAATGCCCTTTTCGATCATTTCTTCCAAAGCTTCTTCCAGAACTTTTCCGTTGCGGAAATAATAAAGACCGACCAGAGCCAGGTTGGAAACATATTCCTGCGGTTTTTCCACCAGTCTGGCAATATTTCCCTGTTCATCCAGCACCGCAACCCCGAACCGCCGCGGATCCTCCACTTCTTTTACGCCCAGTGCGCTGTGCTTTTCTTTAAGCACTTCCCGCAGGTGGACATCATAAATAGTATCTCCCAATACAATGATTACCGGATCGTTATCCAGAAAAGGCCGTGCTGTATAAATGGCATGGCCCAGGCCCAGGAATTCGGTTTGTTCCAGAAAATGTGCACTTACATCAAAAGTGCTGCGGATATAATCTTCAATTTTATCTCCTAAATAACCCACCACGAAAATGAATTCATCAATACCGTCTTCCAGCAGTTTTCCTACAATGTGCCCGATCATAGGTTTGTCCGCCACCGGCAATAAAACTTTGGGATGGGTCAGTGTATGAGGCCGCATTCGGGTGCCGAAACCGGCGACGGGAATTATTGCTTTCATTAAAAAACCTCCGTTTACTTTTTAATTTTCCAGCGATTTCTTCAGTTGTTCAATGGAATCAATTTTAACAGGATCTTTGTCGTACATCAGCGCCAGATAATAACTGACCCAGTCTCCGATATAAATTTGAGAAAACAGGCGGGCCAGGGGCGAATTGCCTTCGGGGAAGACTTCAAATATGGGCAGACCGCATTTCCGGTAAATTTCGCGGGTAATCTCCAGCCGCTTGTTATTCCGCGGATGCTCGCCTTTTTCATCCCGCAAAAGAACAATATTGAATTGCGATAAAATATTTTCGGGCGATTCACATCCCATTATTTCATTATGGTTTAACTCCGGGAGCACATTGCTGAATGCCAGGGTTTTGGCGTTTTCATTAAACTGGTTACGCCAGCGGACCGTTACCGGCGTCATTAGCTGGGATGCCGTGTAAATAATCGGCACTTTCTGGTACAGCCGCTGAGCAATATGGCTGCTTAAATTGCGGCCTTTGGTATTTTCCGGGTGATTATGTTTGCGGATATCCTGCAGGACGTAAAGCGTTTCGTCCACTTCATCTTTTTTAGATGAAACCAGGCCAAGATTTTCAAAAAAATGAAGTATGGAGAAGAAAAGATACCCCAGCGCCTGGCGGGGCGGCAAACCAGCCGGAATATGCAGCACCGGAAATTGATGTTCTTTGGCCATTTCACCCAACCGCCCGCCGCTGGTTACTGCAACAATGGTCGCTTTGCGCTGCATTGCCGCTTCGGTCATGGCAAGGGTTTCTTCGGTGTTGCCGCTGTAACTGCAGGCAACCAGCAAGGTATGTTCGTCGGTATAGGTCGGCAGAACATAGTTGCGGCATACCTGCAGAGGCTGTTTTAATTCGTCCTGCAGATAAGTGAGCAGCAGTTCGCCTGCAATGGCAGACCCCCCCATTCCGGCTACCAGAATATGCCGGAAACTGCGGGGGATGGTTTTAAAATTTACTTCGGACAGGGCGGAAGTAGAATCGGTGATTTGTTGGGGAAGCTGGTGCAGGAATTTTACAAAATTTGATGAATCAGAGTTGTGCATATTCACCCCTGTCTGTTTAGGTTGATGGATTTTTTATGCTTTAGGAAAAACTATATTCATTTTTCTATTCCATTTATTTGAGTGGTTATGCGCTGGTAAAAATCCCTGCAAAGATCCTGAATGTCAGCAGCGGTATCCAGGACGCCGGCCCGGCGGTAAAGCTTGCGGCAGTCTTCCATAGTAACATTCCGGATTATTTCCTTTATTTCCGGCAGCACGGTGTGAGAAGCACTGAAATTCTGCAGCCCCATTCCAATTAACAGCGGAACCGCCACCGCATCCCCGGCCATTTCCCCGCACATACTTACCGGTTTATTGAACTTGTGGCCCACATCGATAACTTTTTTTATCAGAAGCAGCAGTGCCGGGTGAAAATGATTGTAGAGATGGGAAATACGCTCATTTCCGCGGTCAACAGCCAGTGTGTATTGAATCAGGTCATTGGTGCCGATACTGAAAAAATCAACTTCCCGGGCAAAATTTTCCGCCAGCAGCGCGGCGGAAGGGATTTCGACCATCATGCCGATCCTGATTTGGGGATTGTATGCGGTCCCTTCTTCATCCAGCTTTTGCCGGGCTTCTGCGAATACTTCTTTAAATTGCCTGATTTCCTGCAGGGAGCTGACCATCGGAAGCATCAGGCGGCTGTTGCCATGCCGGTTTGCGCGCAGAATGGCTTTTAACTGTGTAATAAAAATTTCTTTATGATCCAGGCAGAATCGAATAGCCCGCCATCCAAGAAACGGGTTGTGCTCCGGGATATCCACAAAATCCGGCAGCAATTTGTCACCGCCGATATCGAGCGTCCGGATAGTCACCGTTGCCGGATGCAGGTTTTCGGTAATGCGGGCGTAGTTTTCCACCTGAACCTCTTCGGAAGGC
>JBAPTX010000059.1:0-10936 GCA_049282375.1 Calditrichia bacterium | reverse complement strand
GTATGTTGCCGGGCTGTTTTCCTGCCATCCGGGGCGCTCAAGAGCAATTGAACGATAACCAGCAAGGCTGCTAAAACAAAAGTGATACATTTCATAAGGCCAACTCTCCTTTCCAAGTGCGAAGAAGTTGCTTTACCTTTGTTTAAAGAACTATGTGTTTGAATTTAATATAATTCAATGAGATGAAAGTCACAATATGTTATTGCATGGTTCCTGTTTTTTCTACATTTTGCCCCCGGCATTACCGTTCAGAATTGTCCCCGTTAATATTCTGTAAAAAATTGTTTGATATTTCTGCCGGGTTGAGTAAATTCTTAACCAGATGGTTAAACTAATTAGAAAATCCGGGAAGTATGGCCGCGTCAAGTAAGACCGAACAAAAAATCATCGAAGCGGCTACTGCCGTTTTCCTGCAGAAAGGAAAGCAGGGCGCCCGCATGCAGGAAATTGCCGACCGCGCCGGGATTAATAAAGCGCTGCTGCATTACTATTTCCGCAGCAAAGATCAGCTTTATCAACAGGTGTTCAATCATCAGGTGCGGCAGATTATGCTGGATATTTTTCAATCCATGCCGCTCCATCAGAATTTCCGGGAATACCTCCAGTTTTTTATTGAAGAATATATCAGCCGCCTGCACCGTTCCCCCCAGATTGTGCGGTTCATGTTATGGGAAATCGATAATGAAGCGGATAATTTGAAAACAGCGCTTTCCGAGCTGTTCCGCTCACCCGCTCAGGCGCCGCCCCGGGAATTTATTCTGCGGATTCAACAGGCTGTTGAGAAGCGGGAAATCCGGCCGCTGGATCCCTATCATCTGCTGTTCAATATTCTGGGGATGTGTTTGTATGTATTCACCGCCCGTCCCATTCTGCAGGCCATTTTCCCCGAAGTGGAAACCACCTCGGAAGCATTCGTTCAAAAACGCAAACAGGAAATATTCGAGCTGGTCTGGCGGGGCATCCGGACAACTGAAGTTTAGAAACAGAGAGCTGTCCGGCAATAATTCATTCATTCAAACAGGGTAAATGTATGAAGTTCAGGATAGGGGTATTGTTTATTGTTTTGATGCTGGGCCGGGGATTCAGCCAGCCTGCTGCAGTGGACTCCCTGCAGTTGCCCCGGGCGCTGCAACTGCTGGAAGAAAACAATCTTGACCTTGCCCGCCAGCAGAAAATGATTCAGCAGGCCCTCACTGAAGCGGAGATCCAAAACCGCAATTTTCTGCCGCTGTTTTCTCTGAGCGGCAGCTACCGGTATGTCTCGGAAGTGCCGGAACTGCAGCTTCCGTTTTCCATTCCCGGGCAGGGCCCCGTTCAAATTGAAGCGGGGGTCCCCAATCAATATGAAGTAAATGCGGCTCTGCAGCAGCCGGTTTTCAGCGGATTCCGGCTGAGTGCACTGCGGCAGTCGGTAAAAATTTCGGCAGAGAGCGTCCGGCAGCAGCGCCGGGTCGTGCGGGCACAACTCCGGCTGCAGACCCATGAGCTTTTTTATGAAATTCAGCTCAGCCGGCTGCAGCAGCGGGCACTGGAGTCCAGCATTAACCGCATGAAAACACTGCTTGCTGTGCAGCGGGCTTTTCTGGAAGCGCAGCAGGCCACCCCCTTCGACACCCTGCAGACAGCCAATCAGATGCTGGGCATCCGCACCCGGCAGGTACAAAGCCGTCACCGGCAGGAAATCCTTCTGTCCCGCCTGGCGCTGATCCTGCGACTGCCGGAGATCGCCTCGGTTTCATTAAAAAATGTGCAAAGCCCGGACCTGCTGCTGCAGCCGCTTGCGGAATATCAGTCGCTGGCCAGAAATCAGCGCCCGGAACTGGCGGTGATTCGCCGGAAAATGGATGTGCAGCAGTTTCAGAAAAAAATTGCCAAATCCGCCTTTTACCCGCAGGTGAATGCCCAGGCGGCTTATCATTACGGACGTCCGGGCGTCAATTTTTTCCGGGATGATTGGATGGCCTATTACACTGTCGGCCTCAATCTGAACTGGGAAGTCTGGAATTGGGGAGGCACCCGAAAGCGCCTGCGGCAGGCCGATTATCAGATGGAGAGCCTGCACCTGGAAGAACAGCAATTGCTGTATTCAATAGACCAGCAGGTAAAGCAGGCCTGGGAAACCCTGCTCAGCAGCCGGGAACAGATCGAACTTTCGCGGCGGCTGGCGGCGCAGGCAGCGGAGCGCTACCGGCTGGTGGAAGACCAGTACCGGGAAGGGATTCTCTCTGCCAGCGATTTGAGCGAAGCCGAAAGCGACCTGACCATCGCCGAACTGCAGCTCCAGCAGCATTATATTGACTGGCTTAAAAATAAAGCGGGTCTGCAGTGGGCAACGGGAGAAATACTGGCTCAGGATTAAATGAAATAAGAAAATAGAAATATGTCCCGGAAAATACGGCCACCCCATGATATTCGATTCAGCTCAACAGCCGCCACCATCAGGTGGCGGGAATGAAGCTCCCAAAAATTAGGGCTTCAGCCCGATATTCCTGATTTAACAGGAGATTCCATATGATTAAAAAATTATTTTTCTGTCTCCTCGCTGCACTGCTGTTTTCATGCTCCGGCGGGGATGAAGAATACCGTTTCAGCGGCATTATTGAAGGCACCGTGGTGCAGGTCCCGGCGCTGACCGGCGGGGAGATCACCGGCTTTTATGTGGATACCGGCGAACAGGTGGACAGCAGCGCCCTGATTGCCCGCACCGATACGGTTCAACTGCATTTTCAGAAACAGGAACTGCAGGGCGCTTTTGCGGAAGTTCAGGCGCAGAGAAGCCTTGCCCGCACCCGTCTGCAGCAGGCCCGCGAAGACCGCCGGTATGTGCAGGAAAAATACGGCCGCTTTCAAACCCTGCAGCAAAAGCAGTCGGTAGCGCAGCAAACTGTGGACGATCTCCGCAACCGCCTGCAGTCGGCGGAGAGCGCAGTGCAGTCAGCTAATCAGCAGTTCCGCACGCTGGATGCGAAAAGTCAGCAGTTGCAGGCTCGGCTGGCGGCGCTCCGGCAAAAGCTGCAGGATGCGGAAGTCCGTTCGCCGGTGGCCGGTCTGGTCAGCGCCACGTATTTTGAAACTGGTGAAGCGGTTCCGCCCATGGGAGCGGTGGCGGAGATTACCGACATCTCCGAAGTCTGGGTCAAAATTTATGTGCCGGAGGAAATGCTGCCGGACATCAAAGCAGGCGAATCCGCCCGGATTCTGCCGGACGGCAGTGAGCGGGAACTGCACGGCCGCATCAGTTGGATCAGCCCGCAGGCGGAGTTCACCCCAAAGACCGTCCTGACCCCGGAGACCCGCACTTCGCTGGTATATGCGGTTAAAATAACCATCGATAATGAGGAGGGGCTGCTGAAACATGGTATGCCGGTGGCGGTGGCCCTGGATAAACCGGAAACAGCAGAGTAAAATGGCAGATCCGGCAATTGACATTCAGGAATTCAGTAAAAGCTACGGCAGTCTGCAGGCGGTGAAGCGCGTTTCCCTGCAGGTACGGCAGGGGGAAATTTACGGGCTGATCGGACCCGACGGGGCCGGTAAAACCACCCTGCTGCGGGCAGTCTGCACCCTGCTGAAGCCGGACAGCGGCCGCATCCGGGTAAATGGCGCCGACACAACCAGCGATTTCCGGCAGGTGCGCCGCCGGATCGGTTACATGCCGCAGCGGTTTTCGCTTTACACTGATTTAACAGTGGAACAGAACCTGCAGTTTTTTGCCGATCTTTTTCAGGTGCCGTCCCGGGAAAGGCCGGAACGGCTGTCGCAGCTTTATCAGTTTTCCCGTCTGGAACCCTTCCGCAAACGGCTGGCGGGGGCGCTCTCCGGCGGCATGAAACAGAAACTGGCCCTTTCCTGCGCCCTGATCCATACCCCGGAAGTGCTGGTTCTGGATGAGCCAACCTTCGGGGTGGACCCGGTTTCGCGGGAGGAATTCTGGGAAATCCTGCAGTCCATCCGCCAGGAAGGAACCGCCATTCTGGTTTCCACCGCCTATATGGAAGAAGCGGACCTCTGCGGGCGGGTCAGCCTGATGCACCGGGGCGAGCTGGTCAGCAGCGGCACTCCCCGGGAGTTGCGGCAGCAGTACCCCTACCCGCTCTACCGGCTGCAGGGGGAAAATCTGCGCGAGCTGCAGCGCTTTTTCCGTGAAATGGAAAGTGTGCATTCCACCCAGCTTTTCGGGGATGCCCTGCATGTCAGCTTTCAGCACGATCCGCAGGAACGGGAGTGGCGAAGCTGGCAGAAACAGCAGGGGGAAAATCTGCGCCGCTGGAAAGCGCAGGCTCCGGATATTGAAGATATTTTTATGCAGATGATGAGCGAGTCCGATGAAAACAAATGAAGCAGCCGTTCATACGGAAAACCTGACCCGCCGCTTTGGTGATTTTACCGCAGTGGACCGGCTGAGCATCGAGGTGGCGCCCGGGGAAATATTCGGGTTTCTGGGCGCTAATGGTGCCGGGAAAACCACTGCCATCCGCATGCTCTGCGGACTGCTGCAGCCCAGCAGCGGCCATGCCATGGTTGCGGGATTCGATGTTTACCGCCAGTCCGAGCAGATCAAGCGCAGCATCGGGTATATGAGCCAGAAGTTTTCTTTGTATGATGACCTGACCATCCGGGAGAATATTGAATTTTTCGGGGGAATTTACGGGCTTTCCCGCAAACAGATCGGGCAGGAAACGGAAAGTCTTTTGGAGCAGATGAAGCTGCGCCGCTGGAAAAACGCCCTGACCCGCAGTCTGCCGCTGGGGTTCAAACAGCGTCTGGCGCTGGGATGCGCCATGCTGCACCATCCGCCGGTGCTGTTCCTGGATGAACCCACCTCCGGGGTGGACCCGGCGGCGCGGCGGGCCTTCTGGGAAATTATCAACGACACCGCTGCACAGGGGACCACCATTTTCGTCACCACCCATTTTATGGATGAAGCAGAATACTGCCACAGGCTGTCCATTATGAGCGCCGGTGGCATAATTGCCCTGGATTCGCCGGAAAACCTGAAGCAGCGCTACGGCAAAGACAGCATTCAAAAGGTATTCGTGGATCTGGTGCGGCAGGAAAGGAATTGATTCCGATTGCCGAATTTCGGTTTTGCAGTGCGGTCGTCCCGGTACGATTCATCCCTGAATCATTCGACGACCGGGAAGGGGTATGGGTCAGATTGCCAACTGCCCATTGCCAACTGCCCACTGCCCATTGCCAACTGCCCACTGCCAACTGCCCACTGTCTACTGCTCACTGCCAACTGCCCACCGTCAACTGAAAAGAATGAAGTATAAAATGAAGAAAAAGAAAACCATCCAATGATCACCGCCATTGCCCGTAAGGAATTCCGGCACATCCTGCGCGATCCTCGCACTCTGGCCATTCTTTTCCTGATGCCATTGATTCAGCTGGTCATGTTCGGTTATGCCCTTAAAATGGAAATCCAGGAAGTGCACCTGGCGGTGCTGGATTATTCTAAATCCCCCGCTTCGCGGGAACTGATCCGCCAGTTTGAAGGCAGCGCTTTTTTCCAACCATTCAGTTATTCCGGCAGCCCCGCCGGGATCGATCACCTGTTCAAGCAGCGGCGGGCGCGGGCAGCGCTGGTAATTCCTGCATCATTCGAAAAAAATATCCGCAGACGCCCCGAAACCGCCCTGCAGGTCTTAATTGACGCTTCCGATGCCAACGCCGCGGCCGCCATCCGCAACTACCTCACTCAGGTGATCAGCCGCTACAACAGCCGGCATAATGCCCGCCTGAAGCTGCCTTTTGAGCTGCGCGGGCGCATTCTTTACAATCCGGACCAGAAAAGCACCTGGTTTTTCGTGCCGGGGCTTATCGCCATGCTGCTGATCATGGTGTCCGCCCTGCTCACCAGCATCACCATCACCCGCGAAAAAGAAAGCGGCACCCTGGAGCAGATGCTGGTCTCGCCGGTGCGCGCCCATCAAATCATCCTGGGCAAGGTGCTGCCTTATATTCTGCTGGCCTTTCTGCTGGGAATCACCATTCTGCTGGCGGGAATGCTGATTTTCCAGGTGCCCTTCCGCGGCAGCGCCTTATTACTGCTGTTGCTGAGCATTCTCTACATCACCACCGCCCTCAGCCTGGGATTGATGATTTCCACGCTGGCGCGCACCCAGCAGGTGGCCATGATGATGGCGCTGATGATCACCCTGCTGCCCACCATCATGCTTTCCGGCTTTATCTTTCCCATCGCCTCCATGCCGGCGCTGCTGCAGTACATTTCCTGGCTGGTGCCGGCGCGCTTTTATCTGCTGATTGTGCGGGGCATTATGCTGAAGGGCAGCGGCCTGCTGCAACTGCTGACGCCCACCCTGGCACTGGCGGTGATGTCCCTTGTTTTGCTGATGGTCTCCATCCGGAAATTCAATATTAATCTGGAGAAATGAAAATGCGCCGTATCGGATACATGATCCGCAAGGAATTCCGGCAGATTTTCCGCGACCGCCCCATGACTGTTATTATCTTCGTGGTGCCGCTCATCCAGTTACTGCTGCTATCCTACACCATCACCTTTGATGTGAAAAACATCAGCCTGCTGGTAATTGATAACGACAACAGCGGCCTCAGCCGGGAAATCGTGCGGGCCTTCAGCCACACCGAGCGCTTCCGCTCCGCGGGAACAGCGGATCATATCCGGAAAGCGGGGGAATCCATGCAGGCCTGGCAGGCGCAGATGGCGCTGGTGATTCCCGCCGGATTTGCCCGCGATCTGCAGCGGGGCCGCCAGCCGCAACTGCAGGTAATCGTGGATGGGGTGGACGGAAATACCGCCGGCATTGCCATGGGCTATGCGCAGCAGATTCTGGCCGGTATGGCGCAGGAACAGATAAGGAACTCCGCCCGCCGCGCCGCCGGGCAGACCCTGCACCGGCTGGTGATGGCGGAGCGGCTCTGGTACAATCCCGAGCTGAACAGCCAGCAGTTTATGGTGCCGGGAATCGTGGTGGTGCTGCTGACTATTATTCCCATGATGCTCTCCGCCATGAGCCTGGTTAAGGAAAAAGAGATCGGCACGCTGGAGCAGTTGATGGTGACGCCGCTGAAAAAGCACCAGTTGCTGCTGGGGAAAATCGTGCCTTTTCTGATCCTGAGCTATGTGGAAATGGCCATTGTGATGGCGTTTGCACTGTTTTTCTTCGGGATTGAAATGAACGGCAGTTACCCGCTGCTGGCGCTGCTCTCGCTCTTTTACCTGTTCACCACCATCGGGCTGGGTATTTTTATCTCCACCTTTACCCGCACCCAGCAGCAGGCCATGTTTGTGGCCTGGTTTTTCATGGTATTCATGATCCTGATGAGCGGGTTCTTTATTCCCATTGAAAATATGCCGCGCCTGCTGAAAGGGTTTACCTATTTGAACCCCATGCGCTATTTCATGTACATCATCCGGGATATTTTTCAGAAAGGCTCCGGCATTGCTTATCTGTGGCGGGATGCCCTGCCGCTGGGCCTGTTCGGGCTGGCTATCTTCGGGCTGGGAATGGCCAAATTCCGCAAGCGGGTGAGGTAAAAGCGGATTTTGGGTTGCCGGGAAAAATCTTTGTCCACTGAGTCTGAGCACAGGCTGCTCGAAAGGGGATGAGAGAACCGGAGTGTCAGGGTATCGGAGTATCGGCGGATAGCAGATTTTCCCGAAGGGACGCCTTTGGCGCAGATTGTCGCGAAAAGTCTGTGACAGCCTGAGCACTTCAGTACTACTTCGACAGGGCCCGTGCTGAACTTGCCAAGGGCTCAGAACCGGAGCGTGGGAATGTCGGAGAACCGGAGAGTTTCATTTTCGGATTTCGATTTTCCCGATGGTATCCCTTTGGCTTGGCTAATCGTGAAAAGTTTTTGTCACCCTGAGCTTGGTCGAAGGGTGATGCCTTTTTACAGGGCTATCAGCAAATTCAAGACAATGCACAAATCGGAAGGCTTAGAATCAATAACTAGCAGAACCGTTTTGATATGGATTTCGCTCTTCATATTATATACTTGTAAAGCTACATCTCAATATATTAGATTCTTCTTTTAGGAAATTAAATTTAAGTTGATAAGAAATGAACAAGTATATTTTTTCAGGACATGAAACATTCCATTGTAGACATTTTTGGCTAAAAAAGGGATATGACTTCCTTAAAGCAGACAATAGCTTTAATGAAGATGATGCTGTGGTAAAGTTAGGCGTTGGCAAAAACATGGTTACTTCAATCCGTTTTTGGTTAAAAGCTTTTGACTTAGTTGATGAAGAAGAGAAACCCAACTTCTTTGCAGATTATCTGCTGAATGATAATGGAAAAGATCCCTTCTTAGAGGATCCAGCTAGTTTATGGCTTTTACATTATCGGCTTATAAACAAAGGATATTCTTCAATTTATCCATTAATGTTTAATGATTTTTTAAAAATACGTAATGAATTTACAAAAGAGCATTTTTTAAATTTTATCAAAAGAACGTTTGCAGAGAAAGCTTTACAGCAGAACGCTGTTAATGAAAATACCGTTTTAAAGGATTTTAACGTCTTTTTGAAAAACTATCTTATGCCAGAAAATTTGAAAAAGATTAATGAAGAAAACTATATGGGTCTTTTTATTGATCTCAATTTAGTCCAGAAGTTAAAAGATACTCATTCAGGAAAAAACACTTGGTATAAAATTGAAAATAGGGATAATAAAAAAATTCCTGCAGAAGTAATATTATTTGCTATGCTAGACCAGCTTAATGGCTCAACAACAGTTCAGATAAATAAGCTTTTAAATGAAAAAAACCATATTGGTTTAATATTTGTTTTGAGTTCAAATTCCTTGGTTCATTATATAAAGACTATTACAAAAAATTACCCCGATGTTATTTTTACTGAAGATGCTGGAATGAGAGTTGTTCAATTTAAAAGAATCATTAATAAATGGGATATTTTGAATAGATATTATGAAAATTAACTTTTCACCATCCATTAACTTGGTGCGGGATGCAGATCAGGATTATTTTTATTTAAATACGCACAATGCCAATCATGCATTCAATCAGATCTGGCATTATTACAAACTAGGTGTTAGAGCATTTAATATAATCGGTTCCTACGGAACGGGAAAATCGGCATTTCTTTTGGCATTTGAAAAACACCTTATGAATGAAAAAGTAATTTTTGAAACTTCAAATGGTAATCTTGAAGGAGTTGGCAGCTGTGAATTCATCAATATCGTCGGTGATCACAGCTCAATTATACAAAAATTTGCCGCTTTGTTTGATGCCGATAACATAGATTATATATTTACAGAAATCAGCAAATATGAGGTCCAGTTACGCAAAAATGGAACCAATTTAGTTATCGTCATAGATGAGTTTGGTAAATATTTAGAATATGCGGCACAAAATAATTCAGGAAAAGAAATATTTTTTATTCAACAGTTAGCTGAATTTGTTAATGATAAAAGAAGAAATGCGCTTCTAATCACAGTATTACATCAAAACTTCGATGACTACGCTCTTCAGTTGGATAAGATCCAGCGAAATGAATGGGAAAAAGTCAAGGGCCGGTTGAAAGAATTACCATTTAATGAACCAATTGAACAACTATTATACCTTGCAGCAGAGAACCTAGACTCGTCTCAAAAACAATTTGAGCCAAAGCAAATTGAACGAACAATTTCGGTGACAAAGCAATCAGGACTTTTTCCACTTAGATCCGAAGTTAATTATCAAACAGCTGCCAAGTTATACCCTTTGGATCTATTATCTGCAGCAGTATTAACTTTGGCATTACAGAGATATGGTCAGAATGAAAGATCATTGTTTTCATTTTTAAAGTCGGAAGAATATAATGGCCTTGCAAATTACGATAAGGATAAAAACCCCTTCTATAATTTGAGCTGTGTTTATGACTATTTAAACTATAATTATTATTCTTTTATTTCGACCAAAAACAACCCGGATTACCTGCAATGGGCAGCATTAAAAAAGGCTCTGGAACGAGTTGAGGGAAATTTAAATGATAAATGGGAATCTGCACATAAAATTGTTAAAACAATTGGGCTGCTAAATATTTTTGCTAGCGGAGCAGGCAAGTTAAACCGATGGTTTCTGGAAGAATATACAAAAAATTGTCTCAATGTCTCGTATCCAAATGAAATCATAGATGAATTAGAAAGTAAAAAGATTATCAGATATTTATATTTCAAAGATGGTTTTGTGCTTTTTGAAGGAACAGATGTTGACATCCAGGCCGAACTAATCCTTGCCGAAAGCAAAATCTCTGCAGGAGTAGATATTATTCAAAAATTGAATCGGCATTTTGATTTTCCACTCGTATCTGCTAAAGCTGCAACATACTTAACTGGTATCCCCAGGATTTTTGAATTTAAGATCACAGATTTTCCCATAGATTCAAAACCCGCCGAGCAAATCGATGGAATAATTAATTTGGTAATCAATGATGACATTACATTAAACCAGATTAAGGATCACTCACTTGATTGCAACGAGGCAATTCTGTTCGTGTATATAAAAAGATATGAGGCCATTAAAGACAGAATCATAGAGCTTGAGAAAGTGGATTATGTAATCACCACTTTGGTGGATGATAGAGTTGCGATACGAGAACTGCGAAATCTTAGGATGCATTTGATCAGCGAATTAAACCAAAATGTTTACGAAAACCTGTATGACGACAGCTCTGATGTGTTTTGGATATTTAATGGAGAAGTAAGGAATATTAAAAATAAAAGACAATTCAATTCAACTTTATCGCAAATCTGTAATGCCATTTATCCATCAGCGCCGAATTACAGAAATGAACTGATTAATCGAGCGAAAGCACCGGCAGCGATTACAACTGCTAGAAAGAATTTTTTTAAGGCTTTAATTAATAACTGGAAAGAGGAAGATCTCCTTTTTTCAAAAGATAATTATCCTCCTGAAAAAACGATTTATCTGACCTTACTAAAAG
>JBAPTX010000058.1:0-2359 GCA_049282375.1 Calditrichia bacterium | reverse complement strand
TTACCGCGGTGACGAAAGGATTGGCGCAGCGGCAAATTGTACATAAAAATTTGCACATCAGTTATTTTCATAAAATCCAGCCTACTGAAAAGAGAACACTGTAAATCAGCAGCACCTTGCCCGTGTTTGCCAGCACTTCGTTGAAAATGATCCCGGGTTTCTCTGAAAACACAATTTTAATGGACGGCCAGGCCAGCAGCAGCACCGCACAGGCCGCCAGCACCCAGGGATGCCGCCAGGTTAACAGAAAGAGCAGCAGCGGAATTAAGCTGCCTGCCACTATGCTGAACAGATATTCCAGCCGCGAAAACGTGATGCCGAACCTGACGGCGAGGGTCCGTTTGCCGGCACCTTTATCAGTGTAAATATCCCGCAGATTATTGACTGTCAAAATGGCCGTGGAAAAGAAACCCGGCGCCAGCCCGGCCAGCAGTACCAGCCAGTGGAACTGCAGTGCCTGCACATAATAGGTTCCGCCAACGGCAATAAGGCCGAAAAAAATCAGCACAAAAATATCTCCCAAACCATAATAGCCCAGCGGAAAAGGGCCGCCGGTGTAGGTAATGCCGAACAGGATGGAAAGCAGGCCGATTGCCAGCAGGGGCCATCCGCCGCGGTAAATCAGGTAAATGCCAATGAAAAAGGCAAGGGAGAAGGCAAGGATAAATGCCGCCCGGGTATGTTCAGGGGGAACCAGGCCCGCCTGTGTGACCCGCATGGGTCCCAGCCGCTCCGAATGATCGGCGCCGTGCTGGAAATCAAAAAAGTCGTTGGCAAAATTGGTCCCAACCTGAATCAGAACCGCGCAGACGGCAGCAAGTAATGCAGAGGGCCAGTGTGCCAGCCCGTCATGATAAGCCATGGCAGTTCCAATAAGGACCGGCGCCACTGCCGCCCACAGGGTTTTAGGCCGGCTGGCCAGCCACCAGATTTTCCAGCGAGGAAGGGATATTGCTGTTTCCTGCATAATTTAACCTTCTGTTTAATGATCCCGCGATTGAAACCGGTTGATAAAAAAATTCAACTCTACGGTTGGCGCGGGAATTTGGAAAATTCCGGTTTGCGTTTTTCCAGAAAGGCATTTCGCCCTTCCTGCGCTTCTTCGGACATGTAGAACAGCATCGTTGCGCAGCCGGCAAGCTGCTGCAGGCCCGCCTGCCCGTCACAATCGGCATTCATGGCCGCTTTCAGGCAGCGGATTGCCGTAGGCGAATTGGCCAGTATTTCCCGGCACCACTGCACGGTTTCTTCCTCCAGTTTTTCCAGCGGCACCACGGTATTGACCATTCCCATTTCCAGTGCCTGGCGGGCGGAATACTGCCGGCACAGAAACCAGATTTCGCGCGCTTTCTTCTGTCCCACCATCCGTGCCAGGTAACTGGAACCGTAACCCCCGTCAAAAGAACCGACCTTTGGTCCGGTCTGCCCCAAAACCGCATTTTCCGCCGCAATGGTTAAGTCGCACATCACGTGCAGCACGTGGCCGCCGCCGATGGCATATCCGGCCACCATGGCGATCACCGGCTTGGGACAGTTGCGGATCTGCCGCTGAAAATCCAGCACATTTAAACGGTGCACCCCTTTTTTATCTTTATAGCCCGAATCACCGCGCACCTTCTGGTCGCCGCCTGAGCAGAAGGCCTTTTCACCTTCTCCGGTCAGAATGATGACCCCAGTCTGCGGGTCTTCCCAGGCTTCGTCCAGCGCCTGCGACATCTCCATAACAGTAAGCGGGCGGAAAGCGTTGCGCACCTCCGGCCGGTTGATGGTTATTTTGGCGATCCCCTCCGCTTTTTCGTAGCGGATATCGCTAAACTCTCCGGCTGACTGCCAGTTAACTGAACTCATACTCCATCCTCCTCCAAGCGGTTAAAAAATTGAATTATTTCAGCAGCAAACAACTGCGGATTTTCCAAATGAATGTTATGGCCGCAGCCCGGTATTACTTTGTTTTGAATTTGCGGACTTTGCCGCTCCATTTCCGCGGCAATCCGGCAGAATTTAACATCCAATCCGCCGCTCAGCAAAAAAAGCGGAATTTTTGCATCCCTTAACTCCGGCCAAAGTGAAGGCTGCACGCTGGTCCCCATTGAACGCAGCGACTTTGCAAGCCCTTGCGGATTGTTTTGCAGACGCTGCCGCACCATTTTCTCAAATGCGGAATGCTGCCGCAGAGAAGTAAAAAGCGGCTGGTCATACCAGCGGTTCAGAAATTCTGCCAAATCCATATTGATAATTTCCTGCGCCAAACGCTCGTCCCGGTGGCGACGCCGGTTTCGCTCCTCCTGACTCTGCAGTCCCGGCGAAGCCGATTCTAACAGCGCCCGGTGAAAAAACTGCGGATGACGCAGCACCAGGT
>JBAPTX010000057.1:0-8818 GCA_049282375.1 Calditrichia bacterium | reverse complement strand
TATGGCCGCACTTGAAGTGGCGGACAGCGGCCATAAAGTCTTCTCCACTCTCCACACTTCCTCTGCAGTGGAAAGCATAGATCGTATTCTGGGAGAAGTACCGCCAATGGAACAGGAACGCGTCCGGCACCGTCTGGCCGATATTTTAAGATGTGTAATTTCTCAGAAGTTGGTGCCGACAATAGAAGGGAAGCGGGCGCTTGCCAAAGAAGTACTGGTGATGACCCCTTCCGTAAGAGCAGCCATTAAAAACAACAACACCGGCGAAATTTACCAGATGATAAATGAAGGTCTGAAAAACGGCATGACAACAATGGAGCAGGATCTGGCCCAACTGGTGAATACCAAAAAGATTTCGGTTAATACTGCAATGAATTATGCAAATAATAAACGAAGGATGAAACAACTCCTTAAAGTCGTCTAAATACAGGTTTTAATTATGGTTGAAGATAACAAAGTTTTTCAGGAAGAGCTTGCCATTGGCATTTTTGTGGAAGGGCAGCACCTTCATATCGCAACACTGGCCAGGCGAAAAGAGCGGCTGAAGCTGATAGACGCACAAATCATTAAACTGACCAAAACCATGGATACCGTCCAGGTGCAGGAAGAGATTTTTTCTGAATCCCTTTCTGATTATTCGGATGGTTCTTCCCAGTTGGATATTTCGGAGGAAATTCCGGATCACCACTGGCGGGATAATGACTCCACTGCCGATGTGCACGATAATGCCGCCTTGCTCCGGCAACTGCTGCAGCGCTACCCCAACAAAAAGAACAAACTGGCTATTTCCCTCTCCGAGCCGCAGGTGTACTACAGTTATTATGCCACGGATTGGGGCCTGGATGGCAAAAAGCTGAAACAGAAAATGCTGGATGAAATATTCTCCGAACGGCAAAACGGGGAAGTGATTTCGCCGGATGCCCTGCATGTGGTGCGGCTGAAAGACGGCCGGCTGATGGGAATTGTGCGGGATAATGAGGTGAATGTGCTCAACCTGCTGGATTATATCCGGGCGGGAAAACGGGTAAACGTGCCCATTATCGATTTTGTGGAAAGCTCCGAAATTTCTCTGGTAAATCTGGTAAATGCCAATTATGAATTTTCGGAAGTGGAAGTTTCCGTTATCGTTTATCTGGGGAATGAATTCAGCCGCCTGATATTTTTAAAAGGGAATGAGCTTTATACCATCTCCTACATTATTGGCGCCGGACTCGATTCGGAAAACATCACCAATACCATTTACAGCCGCATTCTGCTGGAGCAGGATAATTTAAATCTGCCGCAGATTGATAATATTATCCTGACCGGCGAGTGTTATGAAGTGGGCATGAAGACCTACCTTGCCGAAAAGCTGCCGGAAGCCATCAAGGTCGATTACCTGAAACTGGCCAATCTGGACGTCATCGGGAATGAACCGATTGTATCGCGGTTTTCAGTTGCGATTGGCTCCGCCTGGCGGGTGCTGAATAAAAAAGACCCCTTCCAGTATGATGTAAATTTGCTGCCGATGACCATTATGGAGGGGCAGAAACGATTTAAACTGGGGCTTGCCGGATGGGTGCTGCTGATTCTCCTGCCGCTGATGTCCCTGTTTGCCACTTCAAAAATTATCAGTCAGAAAAGCACTATCTCCCAATTGACCACAGACCGGCAGCGCTATAACGAAGAGCTTGCCTATCTGCAGGATTTCGAAATGAAATACAATGCGAAGAAAGCCAAATATGCTCATTATCAAAAGGCTTTTGATGCAGTGGAAGCCATGTCCGCCGGGTTAAAAGTGTGGAGTAATTTCTTAAAAGGTCTCAGCAGCCAGTCCAAATCCACCGGTAATCTCTGGATTACCGATGTAAATGGCAAATCCGGCGATAATGCCGTTTTGAAGGGATATTCTATGCGGAGAGACCGCATTCCGCAACTGGCCAGTACTATGGGAGAGGGTGCACTAAAGCGGGTGGAAGTGCAGGAAATACGCCGGCAGCAGGTTTACCTGTTTGAAATGGAAGGCAATTTACCAAAAGACGATATTAAGTAAGGGGGTTTATTGTGACATATAAAATAAGAAACATTATGGTGCTTGCCGCATTTTGCGGACTGGTTGGTCTAGTGGGCGGTTTTTTCATTTTTTACTATTATCCGGGCAAAATAAAAAAACTGAACACCGAAATTGAAAATACGCAAAAACAGATCGCTGCCCTGGACGGAATCGAAGAGCAATTCCTGCAACTGGAAGAAGTGATCCGCACACAGGAACAGCGGCTGGAATCTTTGGACAAACGGGTGCTGGCTGAAGTAAGTCCGGCAGCCACATATAAATATCTGAATACCATTCTTAATTACAGCGGTACTCTGGATTTCAATCTGTATTACAGCGGCGGTAAAAAAGACAAGGGCTTCAGTTATAATGTTTACCGGGTGAAAGGCGAAGGATCTTTCCAGAACATTTACCGCTTCCTTTCTTATCTGGATTATGGCCCGGAATTCTACCGCATTAACAAGCTGAGTATGCGCCTGATGGAAAGCAAGGACGGTATAACCGGACGCTATCAGGTAACTGTCCCTTTCGAAATCGAATTATGGGCGCTGTTCAGTGAAGTTAAAAATCTGCCTGAAATAAAACGGACGCTGAATGATGTAAAAATTGAAAATGTATCCAACCCTTTTTATCCGCTGATTCAGCGCAATATTCCCACCAATACCCGCAATCTGCTGGAAGTGGAACGGGCCGAATTAAAAGCGGTGCTGCCGGATAAAGCCATGATTGCCGATAATAATGGGGAAATTCATGTGCTGCGGGTTGGAGATGAAGTGTATCTGGGATATCTGAAGAGTATCGACCATGCAAATAATCGGGTGGAGTTTGTGCTGAATAAAGGCGGCATTGTAGAGACTTATGCCCTGGATCTAAGTTTTGACAAACAAATCAGGTGAGTGTGACAGAATGAAAATAAAAGCTCTATTGACAATAGTTATAATTTCAGTACTGGGAATTCAGGCGGGCACAGCACAAAACCGCCAGACCCGTGAATTTCGTAAATCCTATGCTTCGCAGGAAGAGATCATTTCACTGAATCCGACCATGACTTTTCCTCAGGCACTGCTCATCTTTAATGATCTGAGCAAAAAATTTCTGGGCAAATTAATTATCGATCCGCAGCAAAGTAATTTTGCCATTGGCGAAACCATCGACCGTATGCACTGGATGGATGCGCTGGAGCTCATCCTGCAGCGCCATGACCTCTGGTACGAAGATTACCGCGATTATATTAAAATCGTGCCGATGTCAAACGAAGGAACGCCCGATACACCGAAAGAGGTGCGTCTGGCAAAAATGGCATTTCAAACCCGCGAAGTGGTTTTTTCCGCCATCTTTTTTGAAACCAACCGTTCCAAACTGCGGCAGGCAGGGATGAGCTGGGATTTCTACCGCGGTAAAGATTTAAACCTGAGCACTTCCCTTTCCGCAGCGGATACCAAAAGCGGGTTATATGAAATTGATATTAGCCCTGACCTGGATTTTGGAAATCTGGTTGCCGTGTTCAAGGCACTGGAAAACGATCAGGTGGGTGAAGTGGTGGCAAATCCGCAGGTCACTGTGATGTCCGGCGAAGAAGGCCGGGTGCAGGTAGGCAGCGATATTGCGGTAACCGTGCAGGATTTTGCCGGAAATGCCATTACACAGTTTTACTCTACCGGTTCAATTATTCGTGTTAAACCCGAAGTGATACAATATGATTCTATCAATTTCATCAATGTGGATTTGCAGATCGAACGCAGCAACACCGGGACCAGCGAAGCCGGACTGGAGATAAAAAAATCCACTGCAAAAACTTCCATCATGCTGCTGGACGGCGAAGAAACGATTATCGGCGGCTTGTATGTAACCGAGGACCGCAACACCCGCGAAGGAATTCCTTTCCTGAAAGATCTGCCCTGGTGGTTTTTCGGCCTGCGCTATGTTTTCGGTCATGAAAGCAAAACCTCTATTAAAAATGAACTGCTGATTCTGATGAAAGCAGACCTGCTGCCGACGCTGGAAGAGCGTTTTCGTACAAAAATGCAGTCAGTGGAACGGTTTGATCTGCTGCGCAGCGAAAAGCGGAAAGTAAAGCGCCGCCTGGAGTTCCTGAAAAAACAGTGGGATGAGGATAAATAGGAATCCGGTTCTCCGGGAAAAATAAAATTGATAAACTACAGGATTCTGGTATGAAAAATAAAATGAAAATTGTAATGGCTGTCTGTCTGGCCCTGCTGTTCATTCTCTGGGGCTGCGAGTCGCCCACGGATGAAGATACACCTGATCCGGAAAAACTGGTCGTGGTGAAAGGGCAGGTAATTAATCAGGAAAGTAATTCGCCGGTGGACAGTGCCGTGGTGCGGGTGATGAATTACAGCCCGGAAACCACTGTAATTACCGATGCCGCCGGCCGCTACAGTCTGGACCTGGAAGTAAACGGTTCGCGGGAGTTGACGATTCTCGCCTACAAAGAAAGTTTCGTTTCGGACAGTATTGAAATACTGGCAGTGCCCGGCCGCAGTGTGGATGCGCCTTTAATGAAACTAGAGCCCACTGCCAGCACACCCGTTACCAGCGGGGGCGCGGCTGCAATTGTCCTGGCCGGCATTTCAAATTCAAGTATCGGCGTGCGGGAAAGCGGCTCGCCGGAAACGTCGGTCATTACCTTCGAAGTGCAGGACTCAACCGGAGTGCCGGTGGACCTTCAGCATACCGCCACGGTCAATTTCCGCATCGGTTCCACTCCGGGCGGCGCTGAATTTATTCACCCTGCAAGTGCGGTTACCAACAATAGCGGGCAGGTCAAAGTAAATCTTTTCAGCGGACTGGTGGCTGGCGTGGTGCAGGTGATTGCCGAAACAGAAGTAAACGGCAATACATTGCGGTCCCAGCCGGTGCCGGTTGCCATTCACGGCGGAATGCCGGATTCAGCTCATTTCAGCCTGGCGGTGGAAAAAGTGAATTTCCCCGGATATAACATTTACGGCCTGACGGACATGATTACAGCTTACGTAGGCGATAAATACGGAAATCCCGCCCGGCCCAACTCCGCTGTTTATTTTACCACCGATGGCGGCTTGATAGAAGGATCGGCATTATCCAGTGACCTGGGCCAGGCCAGCGTCCAATTGATTTCGGCAGCGCCTAAACCCAACCATGCCACTCTGGGGGCCGGATTTGCCACTGTTACCGGCCGCACCGCGGATGAAAATCAGAATACAATTGAAGCAGATGCCATTGTGCTGTTCTCGGGAATTCCCCAGATCAGTGCGACGCCGCTTTCGGTTTCGGTGCCCAATGGCGGCGCCCAGTCATTTTCTTTTATGGTGAAAGATCAGAATGATAATCCGCTGGCAGGCGGCACTTCTATTAGTGTAGCGGTAGAGGCGGGACTGGTGGAAGTCGCCGGAGACAAAGGGGTGGTTCTGCCCGATACACAAAGCAAATACTGGACGCAATTCGGTTTTACGCTGGTGGATGCCCAGCCCGATTCCCTGAATCCCAATCCGGTAACGGTGCGGATTTCTACGACAGGGCCCAACGGCGCAGCCCATCTGACAATTTCAGGATCGGCCAACTAAGCAGGATTAATGCGGTAAATGTAGCTGGTCTGGTTCACGTTATGCTCCGGATTCAGCCGGTGCAGCAGCTTATCTATAAAACTGGGATGGATCGTGCTGATCCGTTCCAGTTTTTTGTTGAAATCCCTTTCGAAAGCCTTAACCCGCTCTTCAATATTTTTCTGCCCTAAAAAAATGATATAATTGGGGAATACCCGATGTTTTCTGAGTATCTCCGCCTGCAGTTTTTCCGCCGGGAACCCTTTGGGATAGGGATAAATCGGCACCTCTTTGTTCAGGTAGAAAGTCGGCGGATTGGGAGTGCTGGAACGGCTGCTTTCAAAAACAACCGCTTTAACATCCGGCTGTTTTGAAAGCTGATAAAGGGATTCCACCCGGTTTTTTTTGGTATAGGCGGGAGTTACCATGAAAAGCAGGATCAGGTTCACAACCCAGAACCAGGCCCAAATCCCCCGGTGCAGCCGGAAATGCTTCTGCCAGAATTCCGACGATACGGCGTACTGCAGCCACCCGCAAATCCCCAGAATGATGATCAGCGGCACCGCCGGTAATATAAAGCGCTCCTGCTTATTGGGGAAATACGAATGGAAAAGCAGAAATATCAGTGTGGGAAAAAACAGCAGCGGTGCTTTTTTCCAGGTGCGCAAATAACCGAAAAGCCATAAAAAACTGATGGGCGGGATCAGGGCGCCGGCCAGTAAAATGAGGTAATTATACCAGGGCGCCACAATAAAACTATAGCGTCCCTGAATATTGTAGGCAAGATAGCGCAGGAAAGCGGCAAACGGATATCCCCAGGCAATCCAGTCTGTAATTCCCTGCAAAAGAAAAAGGCCGGCCACAGTGGAAAGCGCCAGTACGGCCAGCGGTTTCCCGCGCCGCTGAATGATCAGAACCAGACCCATAGCGGCGGGAAAAAGAATGGTCTGGTATCGGAATGCAAAGGCAAGGCCGAAAGCCAGACCTGCGAATATCCAGAAGTGCAGTTTTTTTGTTTTATCGCCTTTTATACCAAAATAAAGACCGAGCATTGCCGGTGGAATGCATACCATTTCAATCAAATTACGGACGCTCAGCACCGGCAGTATCCACAGCAGCGCCAGTACAAGCCCGGCGATTCGGGCCTGCCGTTTATCCGCAATAACGGCGGCAATCCGATATCCGGCAAAAACAGTAAGCATGCTGTAAAAGGCATGCAGCACCCTCACGACAGTCATTTTCATCTGCGGATCGGTAATCTGCAGTTTCTCTAAAAATGAAAACAGCAGGTAATGCAGTCCGGGATAAATGATGCTGTGTCCCACAGGCACTTCCCGGCTGAACCACCCGGGCTTCCCGTCTGCCCAGTCTTAGGCAATTTGGATCACCAGAAAATGATCATCGGACATGCCGTAACCTTTGGAAAATATCGCGGCGATCAGCCGCACCAGCAGGCCCAGCCCCAGAATGATTATGAGCGGATGACGTTCCCAGAAGAGTTGCAGAGTATTGGAACGTTCGGACATCTGACATACCTCCGTGAAGCGGAAGAAGGATTTTATTTTGAGAGGACTCCGGAAATGGTAAAGCAAAGGATTGAAGCGAATACAAACTTCGTCCGGAAAAAGAACTGCCGGGCAGTGGCAGTCATGGTCTATTTTTCCGGTGAAACTGTTTCGGTGAAGCAGTACTCTTCAAAGGGGATCAGTTGCTGTTTAATATACAGCTTATACCAGAGATTCAGAGTGGTGGCAGTATCAAACTCGCAGTAGCGCACAATGCGGTTCCATTCACCATTTTGATAGGCCGCCAGCACCTGCCCGCCGGATAAGTCCTCTTTGGGGCTGGGCATCCGGTGCAGTTCCGCCAGAATTCCCAGCGGCAGAACCCGGGTCATGTCCCAGTTATAATACACCATCATTACGTCAAAATGAGGTTCGGTGCAGAAGCGGCGCAGATTGGCAAAGCGTGGATTGGTAATTGCCATATTATGGTGGGCCATGCGCTGCAGGATAAACGGCGCATCGAAATTGAGTCCGTTGTAGTGAATGAAGATGCCCGGATGATCTTTAATAATGCTGTTGAACTGCTCCAGAATGCTTCCTTCATCCTCTCCAAAAATGGATTTCAGGCGGATTTGTCCGGAGCTGTGCAGGTAGGCCAGGCTGATGCAGATGATTTTCCCGAAATCACCGTGGGTGGCGGCAAAATACTCATAGCTGAAGTCCGGCTTGTTCTGCTGAATGCGGGAAATCTTCTCATTGAGTTTGTTCTGAATGGTTTCGCTGTAATGTTCCAGGGGATAAGCGGGAATGGTTTCCACATCAAATGCCAGATGGGTGGGGATCATAGTGTCTCCGTTTTGCTGTGTCCGGCTTAAATATAATTCCAGGTTTGGGCTTCCTCAACCATTTATGCGATCGGAATTTTTGGATGGACTTTCAGTGGCCGTTGTACTGGATAAAGGACCATCCGAATTCCTTTGGTTTTTATTTTATCAGCACCATTTTTTTTACTTGAACAAAATTCCCTGCCTTAAGACGATACAGATAGGTGCCGCTGGCGACAGTCTGACCGGAGTTATTATGGCCGTCCCAGAAAATTTCATGGTAGCCGGCATCCAAGACTCTATCGTTCAGCAGCCGGATTCGGCGGCCATTCAAATCAAAAATGGAGAATTCTACCTGGTTTTGCTGTGCCAGATAAAATCCAAACCGGGTGGTGGTATTGAACGGATTCGGATAGTTCGGATACAGCTCCGGCCTGCTAACCGGCTTTGGACCGGGTTCATTTCCGATTCCTACAATAAAGTCAATATACAATAGAAGGTTTCCGTTCAGCCCTGTCAACGGAAGCGCCTGCCCGGCTGTATCGGACAACACAGTTTCGGACAGGTGAACAGGACTTTTAATCTGTGCAGAATCACCAATATGATTGAAGTAGATCCATAGGAGCGGACCATTATTTGCCGGTATTGTATTGCCGAGGGGGCTGAAAACGATCATATTTACGCTTCCGGGCTGGTGTTCTTCGTAGAAAATCTGCATCGCCGCCGCGTTGCCCCTTAATACTGCATTCGTCAATACGAAGCGTGAAGCATCGTAATTAAGTTTAAACTGAACGCCTCCCGCCGGAACGGTGTTGTATAAAACAATTTCCAGGGAATCAATGCTGTTGCCGGCGCGCAGAAACTGTTCGCCCTTCACCAAATAATAGCCATCAGCGGATTCCGAGGGTAAGAGGC
>JBAPTX010000056.1:0-8060 GCA_049282375.1 Calditrichia bacterium | reverse complement strand
CCATCGTGTTCATGGAATATACCACCGGGGAGGGAATAAAGCATTTCCTGCTGAACGTGGTATTATGGGAAACAATCGGAGCTGTTGCCGCCGGAATGGTATTGGGATATGTTGCCGGAAAAATACTGCTGTGGACTCAGAGAAATCCGGTGGTAGATCATCCCTCGCTGCTGGCAGCAACCCTGGCGCTGGCAATGGCGGCGCTGGGGCTGGTAAAACTGCTTCAAAGTGACGGATTGCTGGCGGTTTTTGTGGCGGGTCTAATTCTGGACATGCAGATTGAGGATAAATATCAGGCAAGAAATGAGCGCATTCAGGAAGTCATCAGCCGGTTTATAGATTTACCTATTTTCTTTTTACTGGGTCTTGCGCTTCCCTGGCAGGAATGGTTTTCAATGGGCTGGCCCCTGGTCTTTTTTGCACTGCTGGTGCTGCTTTTTCGCAGGCTGCCTGCACTGTTTCTGCTATATCCGGCCGTCAACCAGTTGAAGGATAAAAGGGATGCGCTTTTTGCCGGATGGTTCGGGCCCATCGGCGTTGCCGCCCTTTATTATGCCACCTATGCGCAGCGGGAAACGGGAATGAGCATAACCTGGAATCTGGTCAGCTTTATTATATTTGCATCGGTTATTGTGCATGGTTTTACCGCAACGGTTTTAACCAAGAATTATGACAAAATACCGGGAGCTAAATCCTGAATAATGAACCGGGAGCCAGCAGCGCTCTGATCCTTCAGAAAAAATATTGGCCATTGAATCACTCCAAGCACTTCGGCAGCCCTTCGGACCCTGCGCATTGTGACAGTTCAGCCCGGGCTATGTCGAAGAGCAGGTTATGTGATCAATCGAATTCACCTTTAGCAAAAACCGCGCATTTCTAAGCGGCTAAGATTCATTCCGTTTAAAGAAGGGAGCGATTATGAATTCAACAATCGGGAAAAAAGTGTGGGCAATTGCGGAGGGATATATTCCGCCGGGCAGCAACGGACCCGAACCGCAGATGTTAAGTCATGAAACCTTCTGCGTGTTGAATGCCGGAGATAAAGAAGCCCATCTGGAAGTAACGATCTATTTTTCGGACCGTGAACCGGTTGGGCCTTACAAAATAACGGTACCGGCGAAAAGGACAAAACATGTCCGTTTTAATGATTTGAATGATCCCGAACCTATTCCGAAAGGAACCGACTATTCCAGTATCATTCAATCCGATGTACCCATCGTGGTGCAGCATTCCCGGCTGGATTCCCGGCAGGCGGAAAATGCATTGATCAGCACCATTGCTTTTCCGGCAGAATAGGCAGGGAAAAGCATAAGCAGAGAATTTCACCCGGGCAAGTGGTTGGGGATCAGCGCAAACTGCACGTTTAACGTTCAAAATTTGAACGGAATATCCGAATCAGCTTTATATAGCGGCTACGGATTTCCATTAAAAAACCCCCTGATGAAAATTTCGCCAGGGGGATTATTATGCCTGAAGATCTGTATTTAATCAAGCAAGCGGAAGTATGCCGATAAACCGGCCACGGCAATCTTAAAATCACCGGGTTCGATAACCGGCTTGTTATTCACGCCGATATACTCAAGGTCTTTCCCGGTCAGGGTGAAATGCACTGTTTTTTCTTCGCCCGGTTTTAAAATAACACCGGAAAATCCTTTAAGCTGGCGTACCGGCGGCGTTACCGACCGCACCAAATCGCTTACATAAACCTGCACAACTTCCCTGCCTTCCCTCTGGCCGGTATTTTTAACCTGTACGGAAACCAGCAGACTGTCCCCATTTTTAAAACTTGTTTTATCCAGCTTAAGATTGCTGTAAACAAAGGTGGTATAGCTTAATCCGTGCCCGAACGGAAATTGGGGATTATGCTGATTGGGCGCGGTGGCTTCGCTGGTTTTATAATCGTAATTCCCCAGGGCATGGGCATAGCGGGGATAGGTAATGGGCAGTTTCCCGGAAGGATTATAATCGCCGAAGAGCACATCGGCAATGGCCGGACCGCCTTCCAGCCCGGGCAGATAAGCCATCAGGATGGCATCCACCTCATCGGCGAACCGGCTGATGAGCCGGGGCCGGCCTTCCGCCAGAACCAGCACGACCGGCTTGCCGGTGCCGATCAGCGCCTGGGCCAGATCAACCTGCGCCTGCGGCAGTGTTAAATCATCAATGTTGCCGGGGGTTTCGCAGTACGCATTTTCCCCCAGGCAGAGCAGCACTGCGTCGGCCTGGCCGGCGGCGGCAACCGCGGCATCAATATCAACTGTTTTATCATAATCGCTGCCTGCCGCATATTTGATATTGGAACTGCCCGCCTTTTCGGTTACTGCTTCCAGAATAGTCATTTTCTCAGCAGGATAAAGTGATTCCTCATTTCCCTGCCAGGTAAAAGTCCAGCCGCTGTTCAGGCGCGCCAGCGATGCAGCCGTTGGTCCTGTTACCAGCAGATGCATTCCTTTTTTCAGCGGCAGAATGTTATTTTCGTTTTTTAAAAGGGTCAGCGATTCCCGGGCAGCCTGCAAAGCCACCTGCTGCGACTCCGCACTGCCAACCTTTTCTTTCATGGATGCATCGGCAAAGGGCCGGTCAAACAACCCCAGTTCCAGTTTCAACTTCAATATCCGCCGCACCGATTCATCCAGCCGGGACTCCGGTATAACGCCTTCCTGCACCAGTTCCAGCAGGTCATCATAAAAACTGAAATCGTAAGGCACCATGCTCATGTCCACGCCCGCCATCACCGACATGCGAACCGCTTCTTTGCGGGATTCCGCAATTTTTTCGCGCTCATATAAATTGATGATATCGTGCCAGTCGGTGACGATCACCCCCTGAAAACCCAGTTCATTGCGCAGCACTTCAGTCAGCAAATAGGGGTCTGCATGCACCGGTACGCCGTTAATTTCGGAGGAATTGAGCATAACAGTGTGAATGCCCGATTTCACAGCCGCCCGGAACGGCGGCAGAAAAATTTCCCGCATCATGCGCTCGGGTATCCAGGCAGGAGTGCGGTCTTTCCCGGAAAGTGGAAAACTGTAACCCAGATAATGCTTCATGCAACTGGCTACCTTGTCCGGTTGGGAGATGTCATTGTTATTACCTTCCAAACCTTTTATATAAGCTGCTCCCATTGTCGCAGTCAGAAAGGGATCCTCGCCATAGGTTTCAAAAAGGCGGGGCCAGAGGGGGTGACGGCCAACCCCCAGCACCGGATTAAAATTCCAGGGGATGCCGGAAGCCCGTACTTCAAATGCAGTAATATCGCCTTCGGACTTAACCAGATCGGGATTCCAGGTTGCCGCCATGCCGATGCTCTGGGGAAAAATGGTCGCGCCAACCGTATAATTCGCCCCGTGAATGGCATCAATGCCGTACAGCACCGGAATGCCCAGCCGGGTTTCTTCCGTGGCCAGTTTCTGGATTGAATTGATCACATGATGCCACTGATCCAGCGTATGTGCTTTGTCATAAACATTGATGATGGAGCCAACCTGATAGCGGGTTACTGCTTCCCGCATTTTAGCGGGATCAAGCTGGTGCATCTGATTGACAGTGCCCTGCTGCGCGGAAATTGCCTGCAGGGTTATCTGGGTCATCTGTCCCACTTTTTCTTCCGGAGTCATGGATGATATTATTTCTTCCACCTTCCGGTTCAGGGCAGTTTCATTCCGGCTTGAGAATCCGTTTAAAACCAGAGCGAAGGTCAAAATGATAAGAATTAATCTGATCTGCATTTTCAACTTCCTTTTCAATATGTGTTAGCTGTCTTTGCAAAAGCCGGGTACAGTGAACCGGAAATAATTTGATTTAAAAAAAAAACACTACGCAATGGTTGCCCCCTTACCGCAGGAGGATTTGAAGCAGGTCTGTTCCGGAATCATCTATTTTAAATACACCATTTTCCGGATTTCCGAATTGGTGCGGCCGCGAAGTTGTCCGTAATAAATTCCGGAAGCCACCGGACTTCCCGAACCGTCCCTGCCGTCCCATATTACCGCATTCCTGCCGGCAGGCCATTTGCCGGAATCCCGGTTCAGAATACATTCGCCGCGGACATTATAAACGGCAAACATAATTTTCTGCGGCCGGTCCAGCATAAAAGGAAGGGTTGTTGTTCCGTTGAAGGGATTGGGATAATTGGGCAATAATTCGATTTTCCGCGGCAGCGGCGGTTCGGGCCTTTCCAGGCTGCTGACAAAGGGGTCAGCGGCAAAATACCCTGCCACAAACACCAGTGGTGCATTCCAGTTAATAGCAATCTCATTGGATGCATAGCTCTCCTGTTCATCCAGGTAGCACAGGGCGGGCGGTGTCGAAGCTGAAAAAGCAGCGGCAAGTATGGGGTCCTGCAGGTATTCATTGGGTCCGCCGGCTAAAAGGCCGGGCACCGGTTGGGAAATCCCGTCAACGGCGGAGGGCCGGTGGTGCGGGAACATGGGAAAGCGGCTGCCCGCTCCGGTAACAAACGACATATTATGGGCATTCTGCCCCAGAACATAATGCAACTGATTCTGTGCGGCCTGCAAATAATCCGGCTGGTTCATCTTTAGGTAGCCGAGAATCAGCAGAACAGCATTATTCAGCACCACACTATTAGAGCCCCAGACATACTGCCCGGGTGAAATGCTCACCCCGAAACCATTGCCGTTCCCTTCCAGCACCCGGCCCTCGCAGTAGTCCTGCAGCGAAGAGCGGAGCAGGTTTCTTAAATTACTGCTGGCGTTAGGCTGCTTACCGAATAGATAAGTAATATGAGCCATCTGGCGCACTCCGGCCCAGGCCATCGGCCAGCTTCCGTTGAATAAACCCTGTTGATTATAGTGGGATATGTAATATTGATGATAACTGTTTTCCCCGGTGGTCATGAACAATTCACTGGAGGCCCAGAGCCGTTCATCGCGATCGTCGCCGTCCCCGTAAACACCGGTTTGGGTTCCGGCAGGATTACTGAACCCGCCGGGGGGAACAATAGCCGGATTGGCCGCCAGAAAATTCCAGGCATTGCGGGCTGCAGCAAGGCAGCTTTGGGCAAAAAGTGAATCAAACGGCTGAAATATCCGGGCCGCCCGGGCGGCAACGGCCGCAAAATCCGCTGTGGCCGTGGAAGAAATCTGATAAATAAATCGGGCTTCGTTATCATTCTGCGGCATAATGAAAGGAGAGAACTGCTCCCGGGTCAGCTTATGATAAATACCGCCGCTGCTGTCCTGCATTTTTAACAGCCAGGCCAACTCATACCGGACTTCATCCAGTATATCGGGGATGCCATTGCCGCTTTCAGGAATATTCAGATCATCAGCCCCAAATTGCTGGGGCAAGTATTCAAATGCCATCAGCAGTGTGCCGGCAGAAATACCGGCGTTAACTGCATACTTCCCGTAATCTCCGGCATCATGCCATCCGCCGGAGGCAGGGTGAAATCCGCTGTTTCCGCTTGAATTGTGAAAGGTCGCATCCAGATAATGGCAGCGGGGGTGATAATACACCCCGGCATGGCTGCCCAACAGATCCGTCCCGCAGCGCTGATAATAAAAGCCTCGCAGCGATTTATAGAACAAAGAATCATAAACCATTTCTCCGATGGAAAAACTGAAGCTGGAATCCGCTCCGGCAAAAATTTGGAAAGTTCCCGGTTGGGAAAAAGCGGAAAAATCGCCCCGGTACAGGGCCAGTCCGGTTGCAGGATCATTTAAAAACACCGGCTCCAGCGCCCCGTTGTACACCCTGCTGCCGCCGTTGCTCAGAATAATAAAGGAATCGGCCGGCTGGCTGAGCCAGACCTGCTTGGGGGCCAGAGGCAGATATCCGCACTGATTTATATAAATCTCACTTTGCAGCGCTTCCGCCGCCGCCAGCAGCAGGAAAGGAATGATCAGCAGCCGGCGGTAGTTTTTCTGCGCAACTCTCCAGTGATGCCGGCTTATCCGGTTCAGAAAAATACGGGCTTTTATACCTCCCATTAAAAATCGATCCCGATGGTATATTTCTGTACATTCTCCAGCAAACCGAAATCCGCATAGGCAAAATCAAAGTGCAGCATAATGTTGCCCAGAACCGGATAATTAAGGCCGGCGCCTAAGGTAAAGCTATCCTCCGAATCTTCCAGGAAGAGGGATTTATAACCCCCGCGCAAAGCGAAGCGGTCGTTAAACACATACTCCATTCCCACATTCACACTCTCGTAATTATTGTTGGGATGTGCGGCATCCGCTTCAATATTGACGTGGTGAGGGCCGGCATCCAGGACTTCATATAAAACGCCGATGCGGAAATTAAGAGGCAGGGACCAGCGGTCGGTTTCCAGTTTGGCGGGCACGCGGTCGTTGTTTCCGGCGGAACCGGGAACCAGGTCATACAGCACGCGATTGCTGTGCCCGTCCAACTGCATTTTGGTGCCGAAATTGGTCATGGCAAATCCCATTGTAAAACCGGGAAATGGAGTAACGTAATGGACACCGATATCAATTGCGAAACCGGTAGCTGACATTTCCCAGATATTCTGCCGGATCACTTTGGGATTAAATCCGATAGAAAAGCGGTCGGTCAGGTTAAAGGCATAGGCAATGCTGAAAGCATAATCGCCGGCATTGAACAACTGGCCGGTCCCTTCAGGCTCGTCCACAGTGGTCACCTGCATTTCATCCATCGTCAGAGCGGTCAGGCTGAAACCCAGTGTGCCGTATCCGCCCAGGTTGAATGCGCCCGCCACAAAATCAAAACGGGTATCGGCAATCCATTCGGTATGATTAAATGTAAGACCGTGCCGGCCGAATTTGGCCAGGCCGCCGGGATTCCAGTAAATGGCGGAAGGATCGTCACTGAGCGCGGTAAAGGCATTTCCCATTGCCAGTGCCCGCGATCCGATGCCGACTTCCAGAAAGGTTGCGGCAGTTGTGCCGCGTTTTGAGACATTTTCACGGTAATTCTGGGTTTGCGCCAGAGAGGAGGTCAACATTCCCAACACCGCAAAAATAAGGGTCATTTTTAACAATGGCTTTATCATAGTCGCCTCCTCTATTTAATAATTGCAAATTTGCCGATATAATTCCCGACCTTTGGCGCTTCCACATGATACACGTAAACGCCATAGGCAATCTCCATTCCATCATCCGAGATCAGGTTCCAGGATTCCGCTCCATCAATCATCATATTATCATGATTAATCGTTTTAACCAGTGCACCGGACAGGGTAAAAATGCGGATGGTACAGCGGCTGGGCAGATGGATGAAATCAATCTTACGCTCGCCCCGCCCGGAACTGAACAGCGTCCTGCGCTCCCAGGAGGCGCCCAGCACGTAGGGATTGGGGACCACTTTTATAAGATCTAATTCATTCTTTGCCAGCTCCTGGTCCTGCCGGGGTGCTTTGGTGCTGAATTCAAAATAATCCCCGGTCTTAAACTGTTTCTGAGTGCGGATAATGAACTCATCGCCGGGCTGCGGTTCCACCGGGGTAACCGGAAAAATGGGCGGATCATACACAATATCCCAGGCATAGCGCGGCTGGTTTCCTTTATATTCAATAATGGTGATCACATCCAGCATGGTAAGCGTGCCGGAACCGTCCTTATCAAAAAGTCCGATCTGCACATCACGGTCTTCGGTTAAATTGCGTACTTTGAACTTCACCGGAATATTATTGAGCGTCGTATCTGCATAATCATCATAAAACGTCAGCTTGTAATCGGCCGGCCAGGGATCGGAAAGGGCCAGATTGGCCGTATGTCTCTCCACATGAACATTCAGATTGGTACTGCCGATCAGCCATCCGGTTTCATCAGGAACAGGCACCAGTGCGGTATCGTTATAGACTTTCACCACCAATCCCTCTACCGGGGGACTGGGAAAATCATCCCCGAAGTTATCAACATCAATTCCTCCTTCCAGCAGAATGGATGTATCGGGTTCAACCCGGTATATATTGTAATAGGCGGTCTGATAATCGGAGTATTCCCCTTCCGATACAAATTCAACCCGGTAATCCGCACCACTTTCAATTTCCACGGGATTAACAATATCAACTGCAATATGGCCGGTCCCCACACCTTCCACCACCTCATCCAGAC
>JBAPTX010000055.1:0-1884 GCA_049282375.1 Calditrichia bacterium | reverse complement strand
TCCTGCACCGGTCCGATTTCAACCAGCCTGCCCTGCCATAAAACCCCTAAACGATCCGCCATGGAAGCTGCCATTTGGATATCATGGGTAATCAGCATCAGCGTCAGATGCAATTCCCGGCGAAGTTTTAAAAGAAGATTCAGAATATGATGCTGCAGTACGGTATCCAGATTTCCGGTGGGTTCATCTGCTACAATAAAACCAGGCTTTACCGCCAGGGCACGGGCAATCACCACCCGCTGCCGCTGACCGCCGCTTAACTGCACCGGCCGCCGGTTCAGCAGATCAGAAGAAAGACCCACCTCCTCTATCAGCCGGAACAGCTCTGTTTCAATCTTCTGTTTGGAATAGCCGGCACTTGCATTAAGTGCTTCACCCAAAATGGATTTAACCTTCTGCTTAGGATTGAGGGACCAGCCGGTATTCTGAAAGATCAACTGCAGGCGCTGCCGGTAATATTTTTCCGGTAAACTGTCCAGATTTTTCCCTTCCAGGAAAATATTCCCGCTGTCCCGGGAAATTAAATTCAACAGGCAGCGCCCCAGAGTGGTTTTCCCGGAACCGGATTCCCCCACCAGCGCCAGAATTTCTCCTTTTTGAATGGAAAGATTAATATCATATAACACCGGACGTTTGTTTTGCCTGCCTGAAAAAAAATTATTTGAAAGTGCGTAAGATTTGGAGAGATTTTGAATCCTGAGATATTCCATCCGCCAGCCCGCCAATTAAAATACTGCCGGTTGGAGCGGAGAACCTGCAGTTTTCGGTGCAGTCAGCCGCTGAGTTGCCGGATGGGCGGGTGCATTCAGGACTTCACCGGGCACCCCGGTTTCCACAATTCTGCCCTCATTCATAATCGCCAGTTGATCAGCTAATTTCGATGCCTGTTTTAAATCGTGGGTGATCAGCAACAACCCGAAACCCATCTGCTGCTGCAAATGTCGAATTAAAGCCATAATCTGACGGCGGGTGGATGCATCCAGTGCACTGGTTGGCTCATCCGCAATCAGCAAGCGTGGTGAAGAACTAAGCGCCATGGCAATGAGAACCCGCTGGGCCATGCCTCCGCTAAGTTGATGGGGATAGCTTCGCAAAACCGACGGCGGATCCTGCAAGCCCACCCGGTGAAGCAGGGCTGCGGCATACAAGCGGCGTTGTTTTTTATTTAAATGAAGGTGGCGTCTAATTACCGCACGCATCTGATCTCCAATCCGGAAAACCGGATTAAGCGCCTGCAAGGGCTCCTGAAAAATCATAGAGATGTACCTGCCTCGCAGATTTTGCAGTTCTTTTCCGGGTGAGGCTGAATATTCTATACCATCAAAAAATATTTTGCCATGGGTTGATTTTAGATTTCGAGGCAGTAATCCCAACAGCGCGAGTGCTGTCAATGTTTTACCTGAGCCGGAAGCGCCTGCCAGCGCAAGCGTCTGATCGGAAGAAATTGAAAAAGAAATATTTTCCAGTAAGCAGCGGGGCCCTGAAGCAGCCAGAGCTTCAACTGTCAATCCTCTGACTTTTATAAGCAGTTCGGAGTTGCCGGATGGCTGCGCTTGATTCAGTTTCATATAAAAACAGGTAAAAACCGGCCCGTTTTATATTTTGGACCAGTTTTCAAGATTATAAAATGAACTCAGCATTACGGGTGTCACATTACGGAATTTTTGATTAACCGCCACCACTTTATTTTGCCAGAATAGATAGGTGTAAGGCTGGTCCCGATAAATGATTTCCTGCAATTCCTTCCAGATCACAGCCGCTTTTTCCGGATTCAATTCACTGCGGCCTTTTTCGATCAGCCGGTCCGCTTCGCTGTTTTTATACCCCACATAATTAAACAGATTGGTGGCGGTGGAATGGTAGATGGGTGTCGGATCAATATAC
>JBAPTX010000054.1:0-2288 GCA_049282375.1 Calditrichia bacterium | reverse complement strand
CACCCAGAGGGTGCTGCCGTCCCAGGTAAGCCCCTCGGGGCTGCTGCCGGGCGATTCCAGCACCCGCAGAACAGTGCCGTCTTTCGGATCGAGCTGAAAAATCTTATTTTGTTTACCGTCCAAATTCCAGAGATACTTGCCGTCCCAGGCCATGCCCATGGGCCAGAATCCGGGCGAGGGGATTTCCCGCACTTTGCGGCCGCTGGCGGGGTCCAGCGCCATCAGCATATCTTTCTGATAGTCCGCCGCCCAAAGATATTTCCCGTCGTAGGTCAGTCCGGTGCAAAACTTACCGGGCGCTTCGAAATCGCTGACCACCTGCCCGGGATGGGCGGAGAGCAGGGTTATCATCATCATGAACAGAAAAATAACAGGCATGAATTTCATTTCAGGCTCCTCAATTATAGAAATCTTTTCGGATATTAATAAAGGTAAACGGCCGTAGCTATTGGTTTTTAAAACAATGAGGAAGTGGTGTTCTGAAATTAAAAAAAGGCGGCAAATAAGCCGCCTTAATATTTTAAATCCATGTAAATCGGCGTATTCAGCGCCGCTTTAACCGCTGCTGTCCGCCGGCGGCTTAATTATAATGTGGGCGACGCAGGTGCTGGAATCCATTCAGGGTCGCCAGGCACTGTTCTGCACTTCTTTGATGCGGGTTTAATGCCTACCGGTCCCGGCATAACCGCGCAGACGGTTATAATTTTTTATCTGATCTTCTGTCAGGAGCGCTTTCATCTTCAAATGGGCTGTCAGGTGGGTCAACCGCAAACGTCCCCTGAGAGAGGCAATGTCCGTCACGGTTTTCTCCAGAATCGGCGGATCAATCTTCCCGGATACAAACAGGCTGTCCAACTGCTTTTCCTTTTCAACGATTTCTTTTCCCAAGGCAACCGCCTGTTGATGCATTTCATCAATGATTTTGCCGGTCTGCCTTCGTTGTTCCCGGGAAAGCGCCAGTTGATCCGCCAGCTCCATTATATGTTTTGGCCCGGGATAGCTGTTCAGTTCCGCCGGCAGGGCCATACCCATCCCCTCTCCGTTTAAATAACCTTCCCTATCTTCCGGGGAAAGGGCTTTAATTTGGCGGTCTTTAAACGGTGCATAAGGCGACTGCTGAGCGGGGGGATGGTGCTGCGCCTGTATTGTCCCGGACAGAAGCAAAATACATAGCATTTTTACGATCTGCATGACAGGTATCCTGTTTACATGAAAAGAGAATGCGGCATCCGGAATGGACAGATATCCTATTTCTGTCCGCTGTCCGCCGGCGGATTAATCATAATGTGGGCACGATGGGTTCCCGGATCCATAATCCAGGGGCCGCCGGGAGTGCTGGGGCTGGCGGGCAGTCCGGTCGACTCGGCGGTAGCCCAGGGGATATAGACCACATAGCGGTATATCACATTTTCCACTTTGCCGGTTTCGGGATTGTAGTAACCTTCCGGCCCGGAGAGCACATGCAGGGTGGCGCCCCGTTCGGGCATTTTCAGTTTGCCGCTTTTGGCTTCCGCTTCGCGGATATCGAATACTTCGCTGTTGGTTTTACCCTGCGCCCGCAGTTCCCGTCCCCGGGCCATAAACGGCTCCAGCGCTTTATGGTAGGCGGCCGCACTGAAACCGGCCCGCTGCGGATCGTCCGCCAGACAGATGATCTCATTGCTGCCCTTTTTCAGGGTAACCAACTCGCCCTGCGGATTGTAGCCCAGTACGGCAGCGTTTTCCCGGAAGGCTTCCGGCGCCGCCTGCAGGGCCGCGGCAATCTGCTCGTCAGGCGGAGGGATTTCCTGCGCAAATATGGTAAGCACGGCAAACAGCACAACGATTAAACCTGTATGAAAATATTTCATTATTCCTCCGGAGATGTTGATGAATGGGTGAACGCTGCAGCCCAGTGCTGTGCACGCTCATTTAACAGGAATCATACTGCGGCTGGTAAAACAATGTTTCGGGATGGCGGGAAGGCAATTTCATAGCCACGATCTTCAGATCGTGGGGGAGATATTCTCAGAAAATATATCGTAGGCATTTTATTTCCTTTTGGCTAAAGCCATTTCTTCTGTTTTTCTTTTAAACCACGGGCTGAAACTCGTGGCAATGAATGCGGGTACTCGTACTTTTACAGAAAAAATTGAATACTTCCAACATACGAAGAAATAATTTCATAGCCACGATCTTCAGATCGTGGGGGAGATATTCTCAGAAAATATATCGGAGGCATTTTGATTTCCTTTTGTCTAAAGCCATTTCTTCTGCTTTTCTTTAAACCACGAGCTAAAGCTCGTGGC
>JBAPTX010000053.1:0-7426 GCA_049282375.1 Calditrichia bacterium | reverse complement strand
TTATTATATTCTGTTCGAAGTTTAGATCAGGAGAAGCGAATTGAAAGTGAATGAAATTATATTAATCGCCACTGTGGTGCTGACAGGCTTTCTGGTAACCGCATCTGCGCAACAGACTCCCGCAGATAACTCTTTCCCCAATCGCGCAGATGAGCGAAAAGCAGCCCCCCTTGTGCTGCAGACCCTCGATTATACCGAGAACCCGGTTGATATTCCCAATCCGGGCCTGGGCCCTTACCGAGGCCGCTGGCAAAACATCTCGCCGGATTCGGTGAATGAGACGAATTCACCTTTTGGCATCACCCCGGAAGTCGATCACCGGGTGCCGGTTGACGCCAGTTCGGTGCTGTATCATGGCCGGCAGGTGCCGCCCGTGGAAGGGGATGATATCGAAGAGACTGAATTTTATAACGGGGTCAATCAAAACACCAAACCCTACATTGGCGGTACCGGCGTCTCTGCCCTTCCTTCCATATCATTTATGGGTTTTGACCTGTGCAACTTCTCCTCAAACGCATTCCTTTCCGCGAAAGATGCCTTTGCTTACAAGGATGATGGATTGTTTACCGACCCGGAAACCGGCGCCGCGAGAACAGGAAAAACACAGCCCTTAACAGAGTATGCGCTGGATTATATAAGAGGACTGCTTCAGAAGGTGAGAGAGGGCAACGGCGTCGCCTTTGTGAAATTTTCCTATGACGGCAACGGATTCAGTTACATTGAACCCCATAAATATCCCCACCTGAATCTTACCGAAGGGCTCATTCATGGCCCGGAACCGGCATATGTAACCGCTAATAATCCCTCGGCCATGTGTGATGTACCCGGTCATACGGACCAGGACTGGATAGAATATCATCTCTGGCAGCTTAAACCCATTTTCCATGAATTCGAAGACATCATCATGTGTGTGAAGACAGGGATGCTGGGTCCATGGGGCGAACAGCATTCATCACCCATGGCTCTGAGCGCGGAGGCGGCTAAGAAGCTTTTCGATGCCTATCTGGACGTTGTTCCTTCTTCGCGTATTCTGTTGACAAATCAGCGCTTATTCCTGGCATGGTATAACCTTACTTATGGCACTTCTTATACCGCTGCCAATATCAATACAATGCCGGTTCCGCCAAAGGGCTCACCGGAGGCGCGTTTTGGTTTTTTTGACGACAGTTATGCGGCTAATTATGGCGACAATGGCAGATTTCATGCGCCTAATGACCGTTTCAGATTCCTCACCTGGCTTCATGAACGAAACACCATCTTCCAGGCTGAAGGCGGGATCGGTGATAATGCATTTGGGAATATGCCGGGTGCGATTATAGAAGCCTATGAATTCCGGACAACGGCTTTGAACATGAGACACGGCCGGTATGAGCGCTGGAAGCGCTTTATTTACAATGAAGAAAATGTCACAGCACCGGTCACTTTCCCCGCATCAAGCAGAGAGAGAGTTCCTCCTTTCACCGGACCGACAAAAACGGCCGTCTTTGACCCGGTATATGACGGCAGAACCGGGCTGGAATATTTCCGCGACAGGCTGGGTTACCGGCTGGTGCTGCGTGAGGCGAAAGCAAGTGAATGGGCAGGGCAGAGTGGTATCCTGAAGTTTGAAGGGAAGATCCAAAACGTCGGTTTTGGAAATATTGTCAACCGGAAAAATGTGTCGGTTATTCTGAAATCAAAAGGCGGTTCTGGCGCTTACATTGCGCTTACGAATCTGGACGCCAGGGATTGGCTGACGGATGAGAGCGGCAATGGCAGGCCGGATAATACCTCTGCCTGGCGGGATTTGAACTTCTCGCTTAACATGGACGAATTCGGCAGCGTTCCTGCGGGTAACTATGATATTTACCTGAAGATCAATGATCCGAAAGAAACCAGCGCCAATAAGCGCTGCATCCGCTTTGCGAACAAAGGAAACATCTGGAATGCAGAGCTTGGCGCAAATTTGATCGGTTCTACGAAAGTCGTCCCATAGATTAACCCCGGCAAAGGTGTCTTAGACCTCAAGCCTGGTCCCTTTTCCCACCCGCTTCTGCTGCCAGGAGAGGGAAGAGGGGGCAAGCAGTCCGGCAAATATAAAGCGGTTTGTTCTAGGGGGAGAGGATTGAAGCCGGTATGCAGGAACCAAGTACATCATCGTTCAAGTGACCAAACAATCCGTATACTCCGCCATAACAAATAAAGGTGCAGTGCAGTCTAAATAATATTGATATATTGTGCAGAATGGCTCATCACCCGCACAGAGCCGGAGATAAACCTAAAAGTGAAGATAAAAGGAGAAGCACGCAATGAATGAAGCAACAATACCCTCCTATATGGTCGTTCGCCTCAACGTCAAGAATCACGAAGAGTACATGCAACGCTACGCCGGGTCCGTTGTCGCTATATTTGAAAAGATCGGTGCAGAAGTCCTCGCTGTGTCACCTGCCCCAAAAGTATTGGAAGGTGAATGGGGCGGGAACTGGACTGTAATCATAAAATTTCCGAGCATGGCGACTGCGGAAGCATGGTATAACTCCCCGGAGTATCAGCCCTTGAAAGAACTTCGCATCAACGAGTTGACCGATGGCGGATCGGCTGTGTTCATAGAAGGGTTTGATCCTGCCGCACTCGGTATTTGAAAGGGAAGCGGGCGAGAGGGAGTGCGGAGAACCAGGGGCTATACTGGCTTAACGCTCGTCTACAGGCGTACGTGTGGCACATGCGTCTGTTTTATTTAGAAAGACGGTGATGCATTTGATGTTGAAATTGTGGATTCAAATAAAATGATACTGCCAACCCGCACTTCCAGCCGCTCTGAAGCGCAATTTACTTTGGGCAGCAGCTTAACCGCAACGCCGTCCGATCCTGAGACATTATTTCCTTAATAATTATCTGTTTAAATAAACCGGAATCTCTTTATTATATTCTGTTCGAAGTTTAGATCAGGAGAAGCGAATTGAAAGTGAATGAAATTATATTAATCGCCAGTGTGGTGCTGACAGGCTTTCTGGGAACGGCCTCTGCGCAACAGACTCCCGCAGATAACTCTTTCCCCAATCGCGCAGATGAGAGAAAAGCAGCCCCTCTTGTGCTGCAGGCCCTCGACTATACAGAGAACCCTGTTGATATTCCCAATCCGGACAGGGGCCCTTACCGAGGCCGCTGGCAGAACATCTCGCCGGATTCGGCTAATGAGACAAATTCACCTTTCGGCATTACCCCGGAAGTCGATCACCGGGTTCCGGTAGACGCCAATTCGGTGCTGTATCATGGCAGGCAGGTGCCGCCCGTGGAAGGGGATGATATCGAAGAGACTGAATTTTATAACGGGGTCAATCAAAACACCAGACCATATATTGGCGGTACCGGTGTTTCTGCCCTGCCTTCCATATCATTTATGGGTTTTGACCTGTGCAACTTCTCCTCGAACGCATTCCTTTCCGCGAAAGATGCCTTTGCTTTCAAGAAGGATGGATTGTTTACGGACCCGGAAAGCGGCGCCGCAAGGACTGGAAAAACGCAGCCCTTAACAGAGTATGCGCTGGATTATATCAGAGGCCTGCTTCAGAAGGTAAGAGAGGGCAACGGCGTGGCCTTTGTGAAATTTTCCTATGACGGCAACGGGTTTAATTATATTGAGCGCCACAAGTATCCCGGCCTCAATCTTACTCAGGGACTCATCCATGGACCGGAGCCGACATACGTCACCGATAATAATCCATCGGCCATGTGTGATGTACCCGGCCATGAGGACAAGAACTGGATAGAATACCATCTCTGGCAGCTTAAACCCGTTTTCCATGAATACGAAGACATCATCATGTGTGTGAAGACCGGGATGCTGGGGCCATGGGGCGAACAGCACTCATCACCGGAAGCTCAAAGTGTGGATGCTTACAAGATGCTTATGGATGCCTATCTGGACGCTGTTCCCGCTTCGCGTGCGCTTTTAACCCATGCCGGCGGATTTCTGGCCTGGTATAACGAAACCTATGGGACTGCCTATACTTTTACCAATATAGACGAAATGCCGGTTCCGCCGGAGGGCTCCCCCGAGGGACGTTTTGGTTTTTTCAATGATAGCTACGCGGCCGGAAGCTGGACTGACAACGGCTCGCTTTCCGAAGGGAATTCGATGATTGATGAAAGATACGGCAACAGCAGCTATGATCGGTACCGGGTTCTCACCTGGATCCATAAACAAAACCAGATTTGCCAGGGAGAAGGAGGGATCGGTGACAATGTTTTCGGTAATATGCCGGGCGCTCTTATAGAAGCGCGGCAGCTCCGGACAACGGCTTTGAATATGAGACACGGCCGCTATAACCGCTGGAACAGTTTTATTTATAATAAGGAGAACGTCACGAAGCCGGTTCAGTTTCCAGCCAATGAAGAAGAGTTGCGGGACGGGACGTTTACCGGAGAAATTAAAACGGCAGTCTTTGACCCGGTATATGACGGCAGAACCGGTCTGGAATATATGCGTGATCGATTGGGTTACCGGCTGGTGCTGCGTGAGGCGAAAGCCAGTGAATGGGTAAAGCAGAATGGAACCCTGAGGTTCGAAGGAAAGATTCAAAACGTCGGCTTTGGTAATGTTGTCAACCGGAAAAATGTATCGGTTATTCTGAAACAAAAAGGCGGTTCTGGCGCTTACATTGCGCTTACGAATCTGGACGCCAGGAACTGGCTGACCGATGAGAGCGGCAACGGCAGGCCGGATAATACCGCTGCCTGGCGGGATTTAAGCTTCTCGGTAAATATGGACGAATTCGGCAGCGTTCCTGCGGGTCAATATGATATTTACCTGAAGATCAATAATCCGAAAGAAACCAGTCCAAATAAGCGCTGCATCCGCTTTGCGAATAAGGGAAACAGTTGGAATGCTGACCTGGGTGCAAATTTAATCGGCTCGACGACTGTGTTATAGGATGCTGCATTCTCTGTTATCGAGGGCCTTTTTGTTGATCCTCTACAAGGATCCGATTCTGACAGGAATTTTCTTTGCTAAAATAATTGAACATCTACGATGTTCTTTTCGCTTGATGTGCTGGAGGGTAATCTTGTGAATGTTACATTGTTTCAGCAGATAATATGAAATTTTAAAGACAACCTCGCAGAGGTTGCATTATTGTATCTTTAACAACACAGGGAAACGTTATGAACAGAAAAGAATTTTTAAAAACCGGCATGTTTGCCGCCGCCGCTATCGGAGCCGCTCCGGCGCTGATATTCCGGACTCCCAAAAATTTGCTGTCTGCCGCTGTGCTCCAGCAAAATTCATCCTGGACACCCGAAGGGGGACGCACGATAGCAGAGCTGAAGGCGTTAGTAGAAGCCTATTATGGTAATCCTGATGATGTCAGTGCTGTCGGGCGCGCCCGCAAGATGCAGGCATTAATTATGGAGCTTGCCATTAAAGCGAAGAGCCGGAATCCGAAGTTTCAGGTAATCCCGCAGGATACCTTGCAATATGCCCATATAGATGGAAATGCGGATAATCCATATGATTGGAATCTCCTGAACCTGCTGGATGGCTGGGGGATTGAAAATTTCAGCCCGACGACTGTAACGCGGCTGGCAAACCTGACGAAGGTGGGCATCAAGGGTACGGCGAACACCAATGGAAGCACCGTGCAGGCGGTTGCAGAAAACCAGAAAATTGCTGCCGAAAATAATATTCTCTGGCACCCGCGCTTAAGCGGGGAGGTGTATCGGTCACCGGGCATCGGTAATCCCGGGTATATGCCAATCTATTCGCCTTCCTCCAACAGTTACAATATCATCCATGATCCCATACCTGCCGGTGTCGCGCACGCCTTAAACAGCAACAATGTTAATAAAATGATGGATGCAAAAAACTATCTGTACATGATCAGCACCGGCAAATATACGAACTGGCCCGACTGGGAAGTGAATCCCGCCAGTCGTCTCGATATAACCAGAACTGCCGGTTATCTGGTTCCTTTCCCGGGCGGACGATTCCGGCCGGCCGGTACTGCGGAGGTGGTTGCGCAGGCCATCGAAGATCACGGAACTGAATGGGACTTTTTCTGGGTGGCGAAAGGCTACAATCAAAATGAAGGCAGGAAGGCGTATATTGAGCAGCTCGCCGCTTCAAAATGGGATGTTTTTTATATTGATGCGCATTTCGACATGAGTTCTCTTACCCGGGAAGAGGTTGAAACCCTAAAATGGAAACCCCAGGGCGGCAGACGGCAGGTGATTGCGTATTTAAGTATCGGCACGACAGAATCGTACCGCTGGTATGCCGATCCGGTCATGCTTAAGCCCGGCACACGATCGTTCCTCCGGGGCACGGTTGAGAACGGCAAATTTATCCCCGCCCGCAAAAGATTTGGGCGTTCTGATATCCCCAACTGGCTGCTCTGGGCGGCTTACCGCGGTCAATACGCCAGTGAATCCACCCCGATCTGGTGGCATCCTGAGTGGCGGGACATTATTGTAAGAGGCGGCAGCCCGTATAAGAATCCCGGCTTTAATCATTCCCAGTTCCCGGAAGGCAGATCCTCCATCGACAGAATTGTCGATATGGGGTTTGACGGCGTGTATCTGGATAACGTCAGCAGGGCGACCTCCTCCCCTGATAAATGGGATGCGTTACAGGCCTACAATAATGCACATCCAGAATGGTATTTAGAATCTCAATAGTTATTCAGGATAATTTCAGCATCGTGTTGAACCGGCACTAAAATTTCAGAAATCTAGGGAGTAGTGCCGGTTAATCCCGGTTTGTGCCTGTAAAAATTTAGGCTGCGAGCCCTTTATGATTCAGGCGGATGCCTTTAATTAAGGCTGTCTGGTCCAGCCTGTAATCTTGACCGGAAACCAGAGAAAATCGCATGATGCGGTTAAAGTCAAAAGAGGTTTCCAAAGAGGCGGATTTAAGGATACTGGATGAGGCACACACTTTAAACAAAAGGCCATTCCTTATATTTTGGTAGCATACCGCTTCGGTTATGTTATAAAAATCCCGGGCAAAATGCTTCAGTAAATCCTTCTCTTCCAACGAAATCTTTTGAAATTCCCCGAACACCGAATTATCTTTCTCCTGTATCATATCCGGTCCTGTTTCCTGGAATGAATCAGAAAATCTTGAAAACCTGAAGGCAGATATGAATCTTCTGTTTATCTCATTTCATAAATTTAGGGTTGTAACTGCAAGAGAATCATTAAACCCCTTTTTGGAATGATATTTCTTAGTAAACATTAAACAGTAAGTGATGTAATGGATTCGAATAGAAATATATTACAGGACAGTTTCCGCAGAATTATCCTGCGGATTCTGATGCTTACCCTGCTGCCCCTCTTCCCGCTCACCTGTTTTGCGAACTCAACTGATACCACAAGATTTTCCCCCCGTTACTCCGACAGCCTGCTTGTTCATCAAAATAAGTTAAAAAGCAAAACCACTGTGGAAACG